>CAZKNB010000202.1:0-2902 GCA_964554075.1 uncultured Bacteroides sp. | reverse complement strand
AAGAATATCCACTTGTTGCTCTTGAAGTCGATACCCTCCTTCTTGCCCGAACGGCTCAGGAGGAAGAAGGAGAAGACTGCCAGCAGCACACCAATCCACTGATATACGTTCAGTCGCTCACCAAAGATGACCATGGCGCCCACCAGCACCATCACCGGACGTGTGGCATTGATCGGGCCGACAATGGTGATCGGCAGATTCTTCATGCCGAAGTAGCCCAGAATCCATGACGAGAGCACGATGAAGGACTTCAGCAACACGAACTTGTGAGCCTCCCATCCAGCCACAGGCACATGGAAGATGGAGCCATCGGGCAACAGCGGAGCGTCGCCCAGCGACAGGAGTATGAAGGGGAGGAATATGAGACTTGAGAAGAGGGTGTTGAGGAAGAGCACCGGAAGTACCGCATTATCCTTCAACGACTTCTTTTTGAACACATCATAGAATCCCAGCAAGGCTGCTGAGAGAAAAGCTAGAAACAACCACATAGTTATCTTATAATCTTATTTGTTACCCACGTTAATCCTGCGACTTTCAATCCAGATAGATGTCCTCGGGATAGCCCACATCGACCAGGAAGAGGGCGTTGCCGGGCACCGATGTACCCGCCTTGCAGCGATCCTTCTGCTCTATGACGCGACGGAAGCCCTCGATGGTCATCTTGCCGCGTCCCACCTCGATCAGCGTTCCGACCACGGCACGAACCATGTTGCGCAGGAATCGGTCGGCCTGGATGGTGAAGACCCAGGTGCCGTCGGGCTCCTCGCTCCACTCTGCCTTCATGATGCGGCAGTTGTTGGTCTTCACGTCGGTATGGAGCTTGCTGAAGCTGGTGAAGTCGGTGTACTCGAAGAGCGTCTTCGCCGCCTCGTTCATCAGGGCGTAGTCGAGACGCGAGTGCTGGCGCCAGACGTACTGGCGGTTGAAGGGCGACTTGGCCGAGGTGACGTAGTAGCGATAGGTGCGCGATGTGGCGTCGAAGCGCGCATGAGCCTCGGGCTTCACACGTCGCACGCTGAAGACGGCGATGTCGGGCGGCAGGAGGCGGTTGAGCTTGTCGGTGGTGGCTGCGTTGTCCAGTTCGCCGTCGAAGTCGAAGTGGGCAGTCATCAGCGAAGCGTGGACGCCCGCATCTGTGCGGCCGGCGCCTGTCACCTCAATGGGCTGACGCAGAAAGGTGGAGAGAGCCCTCATCAGAGTCTCCTGCACACTGCTTCCGTTGGGCTGAATCTGCCAGCCATGGTAGTTGGTACCGTCATACGCCAAATTGATGAAATATCTGTTCGCCACCTCTCGTCCTCCAATTATCTAGATTAAAATTCGGCTGCAAAGATAGCGATAAATCATCATTTTAAATTAACTTTGCCACTCAACTATAAATAAGAAAGGATTTAATTAACACATTAACGATAAAACCCCATTTAAACCCAACAGACCGATGAATTACCGCCACGCCCCGCTGCTACTGCTAGGATTGCTGACGCTGACACTGTCAGGATGCAAGAAGAAAGACATGTCGATGAAGATGAACGAACCGCGAAACATCCACGGCGTCATCAGTTATAAACGCTCATTCAACGATATCAACGACGCCCAGCTTGCCGTCGCACAGACAGTAGGCATACGCCCCATAGACAACCGCGAAGCTGCCGAGAAGATGAAGGACCGCCTGGAGCTCATAGAGAGCAACGAGGACTTCGACGTCGACAGCCTCACCCACTCCATTCCATACCTGGTGCCCGAGGCCTATCGCCTGCTCCACAACATTGGAGCCAGCTTCAACGACTCGCTCACAGCCAAGGGGCTCAACCCCTACCGCCTGGTGGTGACATCGGTGCTCCGCACTGCCGACGACGTGAAACGCCTGCGCCAGCGCAACGGCAACGCCACAAAGAACTCATGCCACTTCTACGGCACCACCTTCGACATCAGCTGGAAGCGATTCCATCAGGTGGAGGACGAGGATGGACGCCCCATGCAGGAGGTCGGCTCCGACACCCTCAAGATGGTGCTCTCAGAGGTGCTTCGCGACGCCAAGGCCAACGGCCTCTGCCTCGTCAAGTATGAGCTGAAACAGGGATGCTTCCACATCACTGCTACGAAAAAGAATTAAAATATTTGACTTGAGCAAACCTTTCATTACATTTGCAAAAGTTTTTCTTTTTGACAAACAAATGATAGAAAAGATTATAGTTCTTGAAGATATAGACCCGGTCCTTTTCTACGGAGTTAACAACAATAATCTCCAGCTGATTAAGGCGCTCTATCCGAAGCTGCGCATCGTGGCGCGCGACAATGTCATCAAGGTTCTTGGCGACGAAGAGGAGATGTGTGCCTTCGAGGAGAGCATCACCAAGATAGAAAAGTATGGAGCCGAGCACAACTCCCTCAAGGAGGAGGTCATCATAGACATCGTCAAGGGACAGAACCCGCAATCGGAAAAGGTGGGCAACGTCATCGTGTTCAGCGTCACCGGCAAACCAATCATCCCACGCAGCGACAACCAGCTGAAACTGGTCGAGGCATTCACTAAGAACGACATGGTCTTCGCCATCGGTCCCGCCGGATCGGGAAAGACCTACACCGCCATAGCCCTCGCCGTGCGTGCCCTCAAGAACAAAGAGATAAAGAAGATTATCCTCAGCCGCCCGGCTGTGGAGGCTGGCGAGAAGCTCGGCTTCCTTCCCGGCGACATGAAAGATAAGATTGACCCATACCTGCAGCCGCTCTACGATGCACTGCAGGACATGATTCCCGCCGCAAAACTCAAGGAGTACATCGACCTCAACGTCATCCAGATTGCACCGCTGGCATTCATGCGCGGACGCACACTCAACGACGCCGTAGTCATCCTCGACGAAGCCCAGAACACCACAACCCAACAGATCAAGATGTTCCTCAC
>CAZKNB010000201.1:0-2955 GCA_964554075.1 uncultured Bacteroides sp. | reverse complement strand
ACTTCACGGCAGCAACGGCGCGCTCGATGATCTCCTCGCGGTTGGAGTTGAATTTATATTTTATATGAGAGTCCGACGTACCTATTCCGGTGTGGATACGCTTGTGCTTCGCGAACTTAAGCGCTTCAACCGCAACGTCAATATCCTTTTGAACGGCACGCGTCAGCGCACAAATTGTTGGCCATGTCACAGCTTTTGAAATCTCTATCACAGAATTGAAATCGCCCGGGCTCGAAATTGGGAATCCAGCCTCAATGACATCAACTCCCAACAGTTCGAGAGCCTTGGCTACCTGAATCTTCTCAATCGTGTTCAGCTGGCAGCCCGGCACCTGTTCGCCGTCTCTGAGGGTTGTGTCGAAAATAAATAATCTGTCGCTCATTCTCTCTATATTATTTTGCAAAACTAATTTCTATCAAAAAAGCCTTTCACACATGGGAAGTGAGAAAGGCTTTCGTATATCTTAAAGACCAGATTCATACATACCACTCACTTCCCCTAACGTTCGCTAGTAGAATAATAATACCACAGAGTAGAATATGTATAAATGTCAGTCCCATTATTCTTTTTATTTTTTTACGGCGCAAAGGTATGTAATATTTCTTTCAAAGCAAATAAAACGTTACTTTTTTCTATGCGCTAATTTCATTTCATAAGTTATTCGGCGCCTTTTCTTTGCATCTTTTATTCGTTCAGTGCTCCGCAGTGTGGGCAGATTCCCTTGCTCTTCATCCTCTCGCCGCAGTTCCCGCAGCGATATTTGTAGCCGTTCATCTTCCTGAATCGGCTGAAAAAGAGGTAGGCGAGGAGCATCAGCAGGATGTAGCCCAGGTAGATATGCGTAGTATATATAAATAATGTGTAGCAGCAGATGCAGGCTGCCGTCACTCCAAGCATGTAGAAGATGGCGGTGCCGAAGCTGAGCTGGCGGAACGAGTCGTCGACCGCAGCGAGAAAGAGCAGGATGTAGAGCCAGAAGCAGCTCAGGAGTACCGACAGCACGAAGGGCACCTGGAAGGGCGAGAGGGTGGGGTTGAAGTAGAAATCCACCCAGACGTCGGGCGCAAATATCTGAATCGACTCGTAGAGCGTCGCGCTGAAGGCTGTGACGAGGCAGAGTGCCATAGGGTAGACACTGTCGATGTCGTTGAAATAGACTAGCTGTAGCTTCTTGCGCCTGAAGGCACGGAGCACGGCGGTGCAGAAGAAGAGCGAGATGACGATGATGAAGTAGGAGAGGTGGGTGCGGCTGATGGCGTAGATGGCCTCGGAGATGCTGTCGGTCGGCACGAAGGACTTCAGCAGCTCCTTCTCGCGTATCCAGCCCTGACGCTCCTGCGAGTGGGCAAGCTTCACCCAGACGCTGTCGACGCTGTCGGTCTCGTTGATGGCAAACTCCGCGACGACCACTCGCTCGTCGCGGTAGATGCGTGTGTAGGTGTCCTTTATCGGCAGACATTCGAGGTCGATTGAGTCGACCTGCAGCTCGAAGTTGGTGCCGTAGGTGTAGTGGTGCCTCTCCAGCATGGCCAGAGAGTCCGACGATTGCTCATTGTCGGGAATGGAATGGCTCCTTGGTGCCCTTCCGCAGCTGGCTGCGGTGAGCAGGATCATCAATATGTAGAGCAATCTCTTCATCTCTTCTCCTTTACGACTCGGCGTTTACCAGCATTTGACAATTCTTGCAATCGAATGAGAGGCGATAGCGCTTGCCGTCGGAACTTACCAGATAGTATGGCTCGTGGTAGGGCGATTTCTGCTGACCGCGCTTGACGCACCAGCCCATGCTGTAGCGCAGGCAGTGCTTGCAGAACATCAGTGTGGCGTCGGCAACTGGCTCCTTCTCGAAGGCGGGAGCGATGCTCTTCACTCCGTGGCCTGCATAGAAGCGCTCCGCCTCGCTGTTCATGACGTTGCCCAGATAGGTCAGCGTGTCGGCTGTGTAGCGGTGCGACGTCTGTCGCCATACGGCAATCTCTCTCTTATATGTTGTGCGGCGTGCCTCGAGCAACTTATCCACTGCGCGGCGACGCATGTCGGCCAGCAGCGATGATGGTATGAACCTGTTGCCTGAGAGGTTGACGTCGGTACGTACAGCCTCAAAAGGTGTGTTGCCCAGCTTGCCCAGCTGAGTGCGTATGTTGTTCTCCTGCGGAGTTCTTGCATCCTCGAGTGTACACTCGTGGGTGATGCTTACGTGCACTCCGTCCTCGTCGCGCATTGAGAGTGTCAGTCCGAAGTTATTCTCTGCCAGCTCAACGTCGACGTTCAGCTTGCGGTCGGCGGTCGGCTTGGAGAGAGCCTTCTCAAACTCCTGGTCGAAGTTGCGGTAGAGCAGTGTGCGTGGAGCTATGCGCGGCATCTCCTGCGGGAATATCTTATTGTTCTCCACGCGGTTGATGCGGAAGCCCTTCAGTCGTCCCTGCTCGTCGAGATAGCAGACGCCGTCGCCATTGTTGAAGGCCTTGAGGCCGGCAACGACGATATAGTTGCCGCGCGCCTCCTTCATTCGTCCCATCTCCTCGCCAAGCGATTTTGGCGTGTCGAAGGAGTAGATGTCGGCGTTGCGGCCATCCAGGAAGTAGTTGGTGAATCCGCGGCTGAAGCTCTTGTTGAGCTGCGGGGTGAACGACACGTGCGAGTGGCCCGACGATGCGCGGACATACTCTTCGCGGCGTTCGAAGATCTCGTCGAGACGCTTGCGGTAGGCTGCTGTGACGTTCTTCACGTAGGCCACGTCCTTCAGTCGTCCCTCAATCTTCAGTGATGTGGCACCGGCGTCGAGCAGCTCTTCGAGTCGTTCGCTCTGGTTCATATCTTTCAGCGAGAGTAGATGCTTGTCCTGCACGATGGTTTTGCCGTCGGCGTCGACCATCGAGAATGCAAGGCGGCAGAACTGTGCACATTCGCCACGGTTGGCGCTGCGCCCGAAGGCGTGCTGGCTCACGTAGCACT
>CAZKNB010000200.1:0-3019 GCA_964554075.1 uncultured Bacteroides sp. | reverse complement strand
CAGCTCTTTCGGAGTAGAGTTGCTGACGATAGCGCCGGTGGTCGGCGTGGCGGATGAGTCGCTCCACGGTGGAGTATGCCACGCGCTGCATCCATCCCTTCTGCTCCGCGCCCTCCACCACGGCAGTGATGTTCTCTGTCGGGTAGACGTCGGTAGGCGTGTTCGCCACGGAGTCCTTGCTGTCAATGTATCGCTGACAGTGCCAGTAGAGCAGGTCGGGCGAGGTTACCACAGCCAGCGAACGTCCGCTGCCCGTCAGCTGCCAGGTGCAATGCCACGAGCCGTCAGCACGGAGTTGCGTCAGGTGCGGGCTGTACATACGTTTCATGCTGCCCCAGGGTCCGAAGTCGGACGACAGGAAGGAGTATCCGTCAGCCAGGTTTTGCCATCGCTCTCCGTCGCCGCTCCAGGCGAATTTCAGTCCCCCTCGCCCGTCGGCAGCCGAATAGGAGAAGAGGTAGACAGAGTCCGGCACGTTAGTCACACTGTGGTTGCCGGCGGTGAGTGGTGCCGACAGTCCTGCCATCATGCAGAAGATTGAAAGGAATCTATTCTTCATGGATTAGTTGTTTTCTTAAAGTTATTGTCTCTTATATGTTTCGCCACACACCTCACGCAGCATCTGCGCTATCCATGTGGCATCTATTTTCTCGAAATCCTTCTCTTGCGGAATGATGAAGGCGCCACCCATATCCACCGAGGCGGGACTGCAGAGCAGGTTAGCCTCTCCCTCGGCGTAGTAGCAGTCGGGACGGTGCTTCGTGCGCGGGAAGATAAAGGTGAGCCACACGCCATCGGTGTAGTTGCACAGCAGGTTAAGCATCGGCTCGCAGTCGCCCTCCGGAACCGCCAGCGAGCGGAACACCTTGTCGAAGAGGCGTAGCGTGGCGTCGTAGTCGGCGGACTCTATGAGCAGCGGCGAACGTGCATCCTTCAGCCGCAGCAGTCGTGCCGTGCCATCGGTGGCAATCTTCTCCGCCTCCATCGTACGCCAGCTCTCCTCTATCGGCATAAATCCGCGACAGCCTGCCTGGAAATGGGCATGGTCGGGAGCGGAGGCTCCGCAGCGCGGACCGTTGTAGAAGATGGTGTAGGCGGGAAGTTCCTGTGCCAGCCGCACCATGTCGCCAAAGCGCCCGCCGATGGCCTGCCGCTCATGGCTGCGCTCCACTATGGTGAGGTGACGCGGAAAGATTGGGAAGGGGTTCACGAGTATGTCGTAGTGACTGCCGAAGGGCAATGCCTCCTGCTCCGCAGGACGGTTGGCGCCACAGAGGAAACAGCGGCGCACCTTCAGCGTTGCGGCATCCACCTTAGCGCCCGACGACACTATGCGGGCGGGATTGAACTGCACCTTGTAGCGCTCACCGTCCACCTCCACCCACTTGACGCGCACATTGCGCAGGGCGGCGTAGTTGTTTCGCGCCGTGTCCCACTCCCTGAGCTGCCTCTCGAGCAGCGCCTCCACAGACTCTGCCAGGCTCATCGCGCAGCTCCTTTCCTGTTCATCGCTATGCGCGCCTGGAGTTCCCACGTGCGCAGGCGGTCTTTATAGAGGTTATTGTTGTTCACGCGTACGGCATCCAGAGCGGCATCGGAGTTACCGTTCCAGCGGCGGCACATATAGACGACGTCGTAGACACGGCCAATCTGATACTCGCGCGAGATGCGCAGTCCCATGGCATAGTCCTCGCCGTAGCTGGTGTTTGGCAGGTTCAGACTGCGCAGCAGCGGTGTGTAGAAGGCACGCGGCGCACCCAGTCCGTTGATGCGGAGGGCGTTGTTGCGACCATTCTCCGGTGTCCACTCGCGGTGGTCTATGATGCCCGGCGCAATCATCTGCATGTTGAAATCGGTCATCATGTAGGTGCCCACCACCATTCCGCAACGCTGTTCGTAGAAGGCGCGCACCATTGTGGCGAGTGCCTTCTCGTCGCTGTAGACATCGTCGCTGTCGAGCTGCACGGCGAACTTGCCGCACCTCTCGCTATGTACGCCCACATTCCAGCAGCCGCCAATGCCGAGGTCGGTACGTTCGGGGATGATGTGCACCACACGCTCGTCGGCAGCGAACTCACGAATGGCTTCTGTAGTGCCGTCCGTGGAGTGGTTGTCGACGACGATAAGGTTGAACTTGAAGTCAGTCTTCTGTGATAGCACTGAAGCTATGGCATCGCGGATGGTGCGTATGCGGTTGCGGACGGGGATGATGACCGACGCCTCGCAGGGGAACTCCGTCTCGCTGAATTCTATGTCGCGGAATGTCGGTTCCAGGTATCCGCCGATGGCCTTCAGGTGCTCGGTGCATGCCTGTTCCATCTCTATCTGTCGGAGTCTGTTGCGCGGGTCCACGTAGTCGAACTGCTTCTCGCCGCTCTTGCGGTTGTCATCTTCAATTTCCGTGTAGAGATACTCGTTGATGTGTACCAACGACGATGTCTCGCTGAGCTTCAGACGCAGGTCGTAGAGTCCAGCATAGGTGTAGTCGGCAGTCATTCGGCTCGCCGCCTCCTTCAGTCTCTTTGTGTCGAAAAGCAGCAAGGAGCCAAAGTCGAAGTCGTCGCGCAACGACCCCATCTGATAGTCAATGACAGGTGCGGCAGTCGTTGTCTCGCCGATAGTCTTATAGTGGTCGGCGTAGACCATTCCCGCATCGCTGTCCTCCGCGATGGCCACCATTCGCTCTATGGCGAACAGTCCGAATTGCGGACGTATATCTTTTGTGCACAGCAGTGTGTACTCGCTTTTTGCCTCCTCCGCCACTTTGCGGATGGCCTCACTGCTGAACGGATTTTCTCCGCCAAGCACGTGCATTTCCAGTTTTTCCCCATTAATGGGGTTGTTGCAATCGATTTTCATGATATTCCACTCTTCACTCTTCACTCTTTACTCTTCACTCTTTACTCTTTACTCTTTACTCTTCACTCTTTACTCTTCACTCTTTACTCTTCGTCGTTATCATTCTCGAAATCAAACTCGAAATCGAAATCATCACCCGGCGTCATAAACTCCTCCATGC
>CAZKNB010000199.1:0-3023 GCA_964554075.1 uncultured Bacteroides sp. | reverse complement strand
GTCACCGCCTCGGTATAGACTAGTGTCGGAACGGAGCCATCCTTCAGGTGGGAGTCGGCAGGAATGACGCCACGGCGGTCAACGACCACGCGCAGCGGACTCTGGCCCACCCAACTGCGCACCGTCAGCGAGGGATTGTCGAGCAGGGCGGTGCGGGTGCCCACCATGATGGCCTTCACCTCGCTGCGACGCTTGTGGACAAGCATTGTGGAGAGGGGCGAAGAGAGCTTCACGGGTGTGCCGCCATCGCGCTCAACGTCGATATATCCGTCGGCGGACTGTGCCCACTTCAGCATGATGAAGGGGCGATGGAGGCTGTGGAAGGTGATGAAGCGGCGGTTCAGGCGGCGGCACTCCTCCTCGAGCACGCCGACAGTGACATCTATGCCGGCATCGCGCAGCTTGCGGATGCCCAGTCCGTTCACCTTGGCGAAGGGATCCTGACAGCCCACCACCACACGCGGAATCCTCTTCTCGACGATAAGGTCGGCACAGGGAGGAGTCTTGCCATAGTGGGCACAAGGCTCGAGGCTGACGTAGATGGTGGAGCGGCTGAGCAGCTCCGGCTCACGAACCGAACGGATGGCGTTGACCTCGGCATGGGGTCCGCCACAGCGGATGTGGTAGCCCTCACCAATGATTCGTCCGTCGCAGACTATCACCGCACCGACCATAGGATTGGGCGCGGCGCCCTGCTCACCATTGCGCGCCAGCTGAATGCAGCGCCACATATATCTCTCATCTGTTGTCATTTTCCTATAAAGTTTCTATTTTTGCATTACGATAACATGTCAAGCTACCCCAAAAAGAAGAGATGGACCGAGTGTCACAACGAATAAGGCAAGAGCTGAGCGACATCTATTCGCCAGGCGAAATCAAGAGTCTCACCGGAATAATCTGGTGCGAGGAGCTCGGCATGCCCATGCTCGACATTTACCTCAACAAAGATATTAATTTATCGGACGAGAAGGAGAAAAAACTTAAAAACATTTTAAGTCGCCTTAAAACTTATGAACCAATTCAGTACATCCAGGGCTATGCTCCCTTCTGCGGACTGAGGTTCAAGGTGGCTAAGGGAGTGCTTATCCCCCGACCGGAGACGGAGGAGCTGGTGGAGCTTATCGTCAAGGAGAACGGCTACCGCACGACTCCCGACATCGTCGATATGGGTACGGGCAGCGGATGCATTGCCATCTCGCTCGCCAAACGTATGCCGGGCGCAAGGGTGAAGGCGTGGGAGCTCTCGGACGAGGCTATCGACATCGCTACGGAGAACAATGCTGCGCTTGACGCCGGTGTGGAGATCTGTAAGCGCGACATACTGGGTGCAACGGCTACGGAGGAGGAGAGCTGCGACATCATTGTCAGCAACCCGCCCTACATAACCCGCAGCGAAGAGGGGGAGATGGAGCACAACGTGCTGGACTGGGAGCCGCAGATGGCGCTCTTCGTGGACGACACGGACCCGCTGCTCTTCTACCGACGGATTGCCGACCACGGAGCCAGGATGCTGCGACACGACGGACGTATCTACTTCGAGATTAACCGTGAGTATGGTGAGGAGACGGCGGAGATGCTGAGGCAGAGGGGATATGCCGACTGCCGAATAATAAAGGATATTTCTGGTAACGACAGAATGGTTACCGCAAGACACATATAATTTTTTAGAAGAAACAATGACAGAAGAAGATGCACTGAGACGCCTTACATCACTTTGCGCCTCAGCGGAATATTGTGAATATGACCTCTGCGAGAAGATGCGCAAATGGGGGGTCGACTACGTGGATATCGATAATATCATAGCATATCTCAGACGTGAGAACTATATCGACGATGAGCGCTACTGCCGCGCCTTTATCAATGATAAGTATCGCTTCGCGAAGTGGGGTAAGGTGAAGATTGGACAGGCCCTGGCGCAGAAGCGCATTGAGCAGTCGACCTACCGTCCGCTGCTCGGCGAGATTAATCGTGAGGAGTATCTGGAGATCCTGACGGAGCTGCTGCGCTCGAAGCGTAAGAGCATTCATGCCGAGAGCGACTATGAGCGCAACGGCAAGCTGGCACGATTTGCCATGAGCCGGGGGTTCGAGTATGAGGACATCAAGCGATGTATGCCGGACCTCGAGATTGAGGAGTTTCAATAGGGAGAAAAAAAGAAATCCGCGGTGAATGGCCGCGGATTTCTTTTTTTTTTATTCTGCTACGGAGACTGAATCGGTGGTGAACGAATGGTTCTCCAGATAGTTCCAGTGTGACTCGGCAGTAGTCGAGCTACATCCCTTCACGCGAACGAAGTACTTCGTTCCACTCTCGAGTCCCTCGAAAGTATATGCGGTGCGGGTCAGAGAGCCGTCGGTTCCGACAACCGTTGAGTTGGCGCGGACAGCCTCGTTGGTGCCGTAGAGCGAGTCGGTGCTCAGCTCGAGCACATAGTACTCGGTGCCTGTTGAGCCCTTCCATGTGAGGTCGGCAGTGGTGGTGCCCACTGTTGCCGAGAGGCTCTGCGGAGCGAAGAGGCGGTCGTAGGCTGAATCGCTCTTCCAGTCGTTCATATCGTTGCACGACGTGAAGGCGAGAGATGTCAGGAGCGCAGCGGCTCCCGACATGATCATCATATATCTTTTCTTCATAATTTCTGGCTATGGTCTTTAGTTGTTAAATCCATAAGAGTTGCTCAACGCGCCGTTTGAAGCGGAGATAGTGGTCGATGCGAATGGCATGACATATCTGTTCTTCACGGTTGAGTTGAGTCCTGCGCTAATCTTAGGCAAGTACTCCTTCAGGTTCTTCTGGCTTGAATCGGTTGCCTCGGCACCCCAGAACGCCTTGTTCTTCCAGCCGTCGGCCGACTTGAATGTCTTCTGCTCGGCTGCTGTGGCGTACCACTGTACTGTTGACATATCGATGGTGCATCCGTCATCCTTGTACTTGAAGTAGAGTTTAGCGGGGTACTCGGAGATCTGAGCCGTGTAGTCGCTCTTCATCTGCTCAATCTTGTCGCCGAGCAGGTTCCAGCGGATAAG
>CAZKNB010000198.1:0-3044 GCA_964554075.1 uncultured Bacteroides sp. | reverse complement strand
CATAAAAAGCGGTGCAAAGATAGGCTGTTTTTATTACTTTTGCTTTATCAAATATCTGATTTTTTCCTAACATGCGTAAAGTTTATTACATATATAACCCGCGAACACAGACATACGACAGAATTTACCCCACGTTGAGACAGCGTGCGCTGAGCATCGTGCGCCGCTTCCTGACGGGTATCGGACTGGGTGCAGCATGTTTCATCCTGCTGATTGTCATCTTTGGTTCGCCTTCGGAGAAGGAGCTCCGCGCAGAGAACAGCCGAATGGCGGCACAATATAACCTGCTGTCGAAACGCCTGGACGAGGCGCTCGACGTGCTCGAGGATATACAGCTGCGCGACGACAACATGTATCGCGTGGTCTTTCAGGCTGAACCCATCTCGGCAGAGATTCGCAAGTCGGGCTACGACGCCAACCTCCGCTACGAGGAGCTGATGGGGATGGCGAACTCTAATCTGGTCATCAACACTACCCAGAAGATGGACCTTCTGGAGAAACAACTATACATCCAGTCGAAATCGTTTGACGACGTGGTGAAGATGTCGAAAAACCGTGAGCAGATGCTCCACGCCGTTCCCGCCATCCAGCCTGTCTCAAACAAGGACCTGAGGCAGACGGCTTCGGGCTACGGATGGCGAGTTGACCCGGTCTACGGAACGCGTAAGTTCCACTCGGGCATGGACTTCTCTGCCAACCAGGGTACGGATGTCTACGCCACGGGCGACGGTACCGTCATCCAGGCCGGATGGGAGGGACTCTACGGCAACATGGTGGTCATAAGCCATGGCTTCGGCTACGTCACCAAGTATGCCCACCTGAGCAGCATCAAGGTGCAAAGGGGCAAGAAGGTGGTCAGAGGCGAGGTGATTGGCGCCGTGGGCAACACGGGAAAGAGCACCGGACCGCACCTACACTACGAGGTGCACTACAAGGGACAGGTGATGAACCCCGTGAACTACTACTTCATGGACCTCAGCGCTGCCGACTACGACCGCATGATTCAGCTTGCCGCCAACCACGGCACGGTGTTCGACTAACGGCGCGGAGCGAAGAGAGGGAAGAGACGAGAGACACACATCTTATTTATATATAGAGATTAGATATATGACCATGGAAACGATTCAAGACAACAAACTTTACTACTCAATAGCCGAGGTGGCAAAGATGTTCGGCGTGGAGCAGTCGGCTCTCCGCTTCTGGGAGAAGCAGTTCAAGCAGATTTCGCCGAAGACGAACGCGCGCGGCGTGCGCCAGTATCGCAAGGAGGACATTGCCACCATCGGACTTATCCACCATCTGATAAAGGAGAAGGGAATGACCATCCAGGGCGTTCAGAAGCGACTTGCAGCCAACAAGGACGGAGCCGACAAGAGCTACGAGGTGGTGAACCGCCTGAAGAGGGTCAAGGAGGAGCTGCTGCGCATGCGCAAGGCGCTCGACGGAATCACTCCGGCTGAGAACGGCGGAGAATAGGTATCGGAACAAAAATTACACTAATAATAAAAATCGGATTATTGCAATGACCAAATTTCTTATGACTTTAGCCTTTGCTGCGCTGATGAGTGTCGGCGCATCGGCACAGTGTGGCGGCAGCTGCGGAGGCAAGAGGGTGAACTACACACACTGGACTCTGAGCCGCCAATGGAGCAACGGATTTAATGCGCTGCCCGACGTGACAACCAACCTGGCAGAGTTTTACGACCAGTACAACAAGAACAAGGAGCAGTGGGACGCCGTGTTTAAATGGCTCGGCGAGACAGACCTCCTCACCATCGAGGGCGGCAAGCACCCCATTCCGGGAACTAGCCTGCAGGCCAGCGTGGAGGATACAGAGAACGCTCCGCTCGAGAAGCGTACCTCGGAGTCTCACTACCACCACATTGATTTCCAGTATGTAGTTAAGGGAACAGAGCGCTTCGCCCTGCTCGACCACGAGACCTCCTACCCCAACAAGGCCTATCGTCCGGACGTAATCGGCTACACCTTCGACGAGTCAAAGACAATGTTCTTCGACTCTACCCCGGAGCGTTTCTTCCTCTTCTTCCCGTCGGACTGGCACATCGCTAAGATTGCCAACAGCGGCGACGACCAGAAGATCCGCGTCATTGTGGTCAAACTGGACTACGTGAAGTAACCCCGCCACAGCGCACATAACAAAAACAGGCGGCCTTTCCGGTTAAGGAAGGGTCGCCTGTTTACTTTCTAAGGATAAATAGTCAATACATTAATTATAATTGCAATAAAAACGTCTCTTACGTTTACTCCTCTACCTTGATAGAGTCATCGATAGCCTTGATCTTCTTGGAAACGACCTCCAGGTCGGCTTTCAGCTTGTCCACCTTGCGGTTGAGCTCACTGACCAGGGAGTTACCCTTCTTGGAAGATGAGTTAAGGAAACCGATGTTGTTCTGATAGGTTTGCAACTCATTCTTAATGTTCTCATACAGACGGTTAAGTTTCTCGCGTTCACGATAAAGAGTCTGCGAGTCACTAACCGAGCTGATGTTTGAGATGAAATTGCTCACCTCCTTGTTTGATGTGCTTATATTATACTTTTCTGCTATCTTGTCGAGGGCTGCGCGATACTGGGCATAGACCTTATCCTTCTCCTTGAAGGGGACATGACCCACTGCGTTCCACTCGGCAGCGATAGACTTGACGCTCTTCTCTGCCTCCTCGGCATCGTCGGCCTCGGCAAGCTCATTGAGACGAGCGATAATATCTTTCTTCTTCTTCAGGTTCTCCTGCTCGACAGCCTTGTGGGACGATGTTGCCTGATTCTTCTTCTCGAAGAAGTAGTCGCAGGCAGCGATGAAGCGGTTCCATACGGCGTCGGAGTGCTTCTTGGAAACGGGACCAATCGTCTTCCAGTCCTTCTGGAGCTTGACGAGAATCTCGGATGTAGCCTTCCAGTCGGTGCTGTCCTTCAGAGCCTCGGCCTGCTCACAGAGAGCCTTCTTCTTGTCGAGGTTAGAGGCCATGTTCTCCTTCAGGAGCTTGAAGAACTCACCCTTCTTGCGGAAGAACTCGTCGCAGGCGTG
>CAZKNB010000197.1:0-3046 GCA_964554075.1 uncultured Bacteroides sp. | reverse complement strand
CACGGGCAACGCGCATACGCTTTGAAAGCTCCTGGATAAGGTTGTCGTCGCACTCATCAATCTGACGGCGAAGCTGCTCGAGGTTCTCTGTTGACTGAGTCTCGTTGCGGATGACGAGCTGAGTGAGGATGAAGTCGAGCACATCGGGAGTAACCTGCTGAGAGGCGTCGCTCCATGCACAGTCCGGATTGCAGTGGCTCTCCACGATGAGACCATCGAAGTTGAGGTCCATGGCCTGCTGGCAGAGCGGAGCAACCAACTCACGCTTACCACCGATGTGGCTAGGATCGCAGAAGATAGGAAGCTCGGGGATGCGACGGCGAAGCTCGATAGGAATCTGCCACTGTGGGAGGTTACGATAGATCTTCTTGTCATAGCTGCTGAATCCGCGGTGGATGGCAGCAAGACGCTTCAAGCCGGCATTGTTGATACGCTCAATGGCACCAATCCAAAGCTCAAGGTCGGGATTGACCGGGTTCTTGATCAAAACAGGGATATCAACACCCTTCAGAGCATCAGCAATCTCCTGAACAGCGAAGGGGTTGGCAGTGGTGCGCGCACCTACCCAGAGAACATCAATGTCAGCCTTAAGACACTCGTAGACATGCTTAGCGGTAGCCACCTCGGTAGCGACATACATGCCAGTCTCCTGCTTAACCTCTTTCAGCCAAGCCAAACCCTCGACGCCGATACCCTCGAAGCCACCCGGTTTGGTACGTGGTTTCCAGATACCTGCACGGAAGAGTTTAATACCCTTTGATGCCAGACCTTTGGCAGTTGTCATCACCTGTTCTTCTGTCTCCGCACTACACGGACCGGCGATAACGAGAGGACGCTTAGCCTCGATGCCGGGGAGTAAAATTGATTCGAGTTCCATATATCGTAATATTTTTATTGTTTATTCATTAATTTCTTGATTCTTTCGAGTGCCTCTGCCAGCTTCTGGTCCTTGCAGCAGAGCGAGATGCGGATGTAGCGCGCACCGTTGCTGCCGAAGATGAAGCCCGGAGTGATGAAGACACGCGCCTCGTGGAGCACGCGCTCGGTGAGCTCCTCTACGTCGTTGTAGCTTGCAGGAATCTTTCCCCAGAGGAACATGCCCACCTGACTCTTGTCGTAGGTACAGCCCAGGGTGTCCATGATCTGCTCTGCCAGATGGCGGCGGTTGCGATAGTTGGTGTTGTTGCCCTCATACCAGTCGCGCTCTGCGGTAAGTGCCTTTGCTGCGGCAAGCTGCATGGCGCGGAACATTCCGCTGTCGATGTTGCTCTTCACCTTCAACACCCACTGGATGAACTGCGGGTTCGACGCCAACATACCGATACGCCAGCCCGGCATGTTGTGGCTCTTACTCATAGAGTTGAACTCGATGCAGCACTCCTTGGCGCCCTCGACGCTCAGGATGCTGATTGGGTTGTCGTTGAGGATGAAGCTGTAGGGGTTGTCGTTGACCACTACTATATTGTGGCGACGGGCGAAGTCGACCAGTCGGCGATAGATGTCCATGCTGGCGTTTCCGCCTGTCGGCATGTTAGGATAGTTGGTCCAGATGAGCTTCACGCGGCTGAGGTCCATGCTCTCGAGCTGATCGAAGTCGGGCGCCCATCCCTTATCCTCAAGGAGATTGTAGTTGACCACCTCTGCGCCGAGCAACTTGCTGAGCGAAGTATAGGTGGGGTAGCCCGGATTGGGCACCAGCACCTGTTCGCCAGGATTGACGAAGGCGAGAGTGACATGAAGGATACCCTCCTTTGAGCCGATGAGAGGCTGAATCTCCGTAGCCGGGTCGAGCTGTACGCCATACCACTTTGCGTACCAGTCGGCAAAGGCCTTGCGAAGTTCGGGGATACCGACGTAGGGCTGGTAGCCGTGGCCGTCGGGATTGTTTGCCTCATGGCAAAGCACATTGATACACTCCTCAGAGGGCGGCATGTCGGGACTGCCGATGCCAAGACTGATGACATCCTTGCCCTCGGCATTCATCTTAGCCACCTCCTTCAGTTTACGTGAGAAGTAGTACTCGCTGACCTCACTGAGGCGTGAGGCAGGAGCTATATTAAATGTTGGATTTTCCTTCTGCATATTCTCCAAGTATTTTATTTTCGATGGTCAATGGGCTGATTGCCGCAATGGCCTGATTAAATCTCAAATAGTCATCGAACGTTACGTCGACATAGAACTGATACTCCCACTCGCGGCCGATGATGGGCAGCGACTGAATCTTCGTGAGGTTGATTCGATAGAAAGAGAGTATCGAAAGCACCTGCGAAAGGCTGCCCTCCTCGTGCTTCAGTGTGAAGACGATGCTTGCCTTGTTGATTCGGGCAGGGTGTTCGCGACGCAGCTGGTCGACGTTCCACTTGTCTGCCACAACCAGGAAGCGGGTGAAGTTGTGCTTATTGGTCTCGATGCCCTCCTGCAGGACCTTCATGCCGTAGTATTCGGCAGCCCGGCGTGAGCAGATGGCAGCGTGTCCCTTGAGGTCGAGGCGATGGATCATCTCGGCACTCAGGGCGGTATCCTCGGCCTCAACGACCTTCACCTTAGGATGGCTCTGAAGGAACTCGCGACACTGCATCAGTGCTATCGGGTGAGAATTTACCTCGGTGATGTCGTCCCAGTCCTCATCGGGCAGGCAGACAAAGCTGTGAGAGATGCGCAACTTATACTCACCGACCACCTGTGCCCCACTCTGTCGGAGCAGCTCATGATTTTGCAGGAGGCTTCCGGCTATGGTGTTCTCAATCGCCACCATACCAATTGTCGTGCTGTCCTTGCGTATCGACTCAAACACCTCCTCGAAGGTGGCGCAGCAAATAAGCTCAATCTCTTCACCCTCAAAGTAGTTGTGTGCGGCTATATCGTGGTACGAACCAATGCCTCCCTGTATCGCTATTCTTTTCATTCCTAATTGCTATATATAAAAAATCCCACTTCCATAAGGAGCGGGATTTATATGTTTTAATTACATCTTTCAGTTCTTAAGCATCATGTCACTTGATACATACAAACTCCCGCTCTACTTTGCTGCTAAAGTAAAAGTAAA
>CAZKNB010000196.1:0-3050 GCA_964554075.1 uncultured Bacteroides sp. | reverse complement strand
TCGTGCCCACCGTTGGCAAGGACCGACTGATGCGCGACCCGAGTGTGGTGCAGGGACCCGACGGAACCTTCCACATGGTGTGGACATCAAGCTGGACCGACAGAATCATCGGCTACGCCTCTTCGCCCGACCTGATTCATTGGAGCGAGCAGAAGGCTATACCCGTCATGATGCACGAGCCGGAGGCACACAACTGCTGGGCACCGGAGCTCTTCTACGACGAGCCGTCGCAGACATACTACATCTATTGGGCTACCACCATACCGGGACGCCACAAGGAGGTACCGGTCATTGAGAGCGAGAAGGGACTGAACCACCGCATCTACTATGTCACGACGAAGGACTTCGTCAACTTCTCCGAGACCCGCATGTTCTTCAACCCGGACTTCAGCGTGATTGACGCTGCCATTGTGCGCGACGTGAAGAGGAATGACCTCATCATGGTGGTGAAGAACGAGAACTCGTTGCCGGCGGAGAAGAATCTGCGAATCACCCGCACGGCAAACATACAGGACGGATTCCCTACGGAGGTGTCGCCATCCATCACCGGCGACTACTGGTGCGAGGGACCCGCACCGCTTTTCATCGGCGACGACCTCTACATCTATTTCGACAAATACCGTAACCATCAGTATGGAGCCGTGCGCAGCACAGACCACGGCGAGACTTGGCAGGACATCTCCGACCAGGTGTCGTTCCCTCGCGGAATACGCCACGGAACAGCCTTCGCCGTAGACAGTGAGGTGCTCGACCGCCTGCTCTCGCTCCACGATTTCAACCCGATAATCCCCGACAACATTGCCGACCCGTCTGTCTGCAAGTTTGGCGACACATTCTACCTCTACGGCACTACCGACCTCGACCGCGGACTCTCCATGGCTGGTACTCCGGTGGTCTGGAAATCCAATGACTTCGTGAACTGGAGCTTCGACGGCTCCCACATCTCCGGCTTCGACTGGGCGAAAGGGGAGGAGTTCACCAATGCTAAGGGTGAACAGAAGACTGGCTACTATCGCTACTGGGCACCGGGTAAGGTGGTGGAGCGTGGCGGAAAATACTACCTCTACGTCACCATCTGCCGTCCCGACGACGACATGCAGACCTACGCCCTTGTCTCCGACAAGCCCGACGGACCATTCCGCTTCGCCGGTGCCAAACGCCGTTCTAAGAGTGTTGAGGATGATATGAAGCGCTCCGTCGTTGCTCCCGACATTGACGGCGAACCGTTCATCGACGACGATGGCACGGGTTATATGTTCTGGCGTCGCAGGAAGGCTGCTAAGATGGATAGTAAACTGCTTGGCCTGACGGGTGACACCGTCACCATCAAGACAGCTCGCGGAGGCTATTCCGAGGGACCAATCATGTTCAAGCGCCGTGGCATATACTACTACATCTATACCCTCCGCGGCAATCAGAACTACGCCAACGCATACATGATGAGCCGTCAGTCGCCGCTCGATGGCTTCGTGAAGCCCGAAGGCAACGACATATTCCTCTTCTCGTCGGTGGCAAACGATGTGTGGGGACCCGGTCACGGCAATGTCTTCTACGATGAGGCTTCCGACCAGTACATCTTCATCTACCTGGAGTATGGCGACGGCGGAACGACCCGCCGTGTCTACGCCAACCGCATGGAGTTCAATGAGGATGGCACAATAAAGACTCTCGTGCCGGACGTTCACGGCGTGGGCTATCTGGCATCGAACACCGAGAGCCGCACAAACCTCGCTTTGACAGCCAAGTTTGCTGCTTCGTCGGTGGCAGAGCCTCGTACGTCGAAGGTGGAAATAGAGACACAGCCAAATGCTCCGCTTGCCGACAAGGCATCGGTGATGACTGCCGAGCGCACACACGCCTATGCCGCTCAGAATGCCGGAGACGGACGCAATGCCGACTGCTGGATGGCTGCTGCCGACGATGCTACGCCATGGATTGTTGCCGATCTGGGCGATACGCTCCGTGTCGATGAGTGCAAGATTGCATTCGTTCATCCCACAGAGGGTCATGCATGGCACTTAGAAAGCTCTCTCGATGGAAAGAGCTGGACGCCCTGCGCTGAGCAACAGAGCGTGAAGGCCTGCTCGCCCCACATAGCCAAGGTGGGGGAGAGCGTGCGCTACCTCCGTCTGACGATAGACAGTGGTGCAAAGGGCGTATGGAGATTCGACATATACTGAAACTAAGAAAATAAAAACTTTATATCATGAAACGACAACTTGCCGCACTCCTTCTGGCATGCATGGCCACGGGAGGCATTTCCGCACAACAACAATGGTTCAACGACCGCGACCTGATAACTACCGGCGTCTACTACTACCCCGAGCACTGGGACGAAAGCCAGTGGGAGAGGGACTTCAAGAAGATGAGTGAATTAGGATTCGAGTTCACCCACTTCGCCGAGTTCGCCTGGGCACAGCTGGAGCCCGAGGAGGGATGCTACGACTTCGCCTGGCTCGACCGCGCCGTGGCTCTCGCTGCGAAATACAATCTGAAGGTCATCATGTGTACCTCGACAGCCACTCCGCCGGTATGGCTCACCCGTAAGTATCCCGAGGTGCTGATTAAGCAGGAGGATGGCACTGCGCTCGACCATGGTGCACGCCAGCACGCCTCCTTCGCCTCTCCGCTCTATCGCGAACTCTCCTACAAGATGATTGAGCAGCTGGCACGCCACTACGGCAACGACAGCCGTATCGTGGGATGGCAGCTCGACAATGAGCCTGCCGTGCAGTTCGACTATGGCGAACATGCCGAGAAGGGCTACCGCGACTATCTGCGCGAGCGTTACGCAAACGACATCGACAGCCTTAACCGTGCGTGGGGAACGGCTTTCTGGAGCGAGACATACTCCTCGTTCGACCAGATCACTCTGCCCAAGCGTGCCCAGATGTTCATGAACCATCATCAGATTCTCGACTACCGCCGCTTCGCTGCCAAGCAGACCAATGACTTCCTCAACGGGCAGTGTGAACTGATAAAGAATTTCGCCACAGGTCAGTGGGTCACCACCAACTACATCCCTAACTACGAGGAGGGACACATCGGCG
>CAZKNB010000195.1:0-3055 GCA_964554075.1 uncultured Bacteroides sp. | reverse complement strand
CTTTATTCGTAAGCCTCTTCGTGAACGCCTTTGACGGCACGGCCGCTCGGATCGTTCTTGCCCTGGAAGCTGGCATCCCATGCGAGAGCCTCGGCTGTGGAGCATGCAACACTCGGAACGCTGGGGACACAACGCGCTGCACTCTCGCTCGGGAAGTGCTCCTCGAAGATGGTGCGGTAGTAGTACTCCTCCTTGTTCATCGGTGTGTTGATGGGGAAGCGCTCGGCTGCGTGGGCCATCTGCTCGTCGCTTACGGCGGCTGAGGTGATCTCCTTGAGGGTATCAATCCAGCTGTAGCCTACGCCGTCGGAGAACTGCTCCTTCTGACGCCATGCAACGCTCTCGGGAAGCATGTCGGCGAAGGCCTCGCGGACAATCTTCTTCTCGATGGTCTTGCCCGGTGCCATCTTGGCTGCCGGATTGGTGCGCATAGCCACGTCGAGGAACTCCTTGTCGAGGAAGGGGACACGTCCCTCAACTCCCCATGCAGAGAGGCTCTTGTTGGCGCGCAGACAGTCGTAGAGGTGGAGCTTGGAGAGCTTGCGTACGGTCTCCTCGTGGAAGGCACGTGCATCGGGAGCCTTGTGGAAGTAGAGGTATCCGCCGAAGATCTCGTCGGCACCCTCGCCACTAAGCACCATCTTGATGCCCATCGACTTGATGACGCGTGCCAGCAGGTACATCGGAGTGGATGCGCGCACTGTGGTCACGTCGTAGGTCTCGATGAAGTAGATGACGTCGCGGATGGCGTCGAGTCCCTCCTGAATGGTGTAGTTGATCTCATGGTGGACGGTGCCGATGTAGTCTGCCACCTCACGCGCCTTGATAAGGTCGGGGGCGCCCTTCAGACCTACTGCGAAGGAGTGGAGCTGTGGCCACCATGCATCGCTCTGTCCGTCGGTCTCGACACGCTTAGCAGAATATTTCTTGGCAATGGCAGAGATGACTGATGAGTCGAGTCCGCCACTGAGCAGCACACCGTAGGGCACGTCGCTCATCAGCTGACGCTGTACGGCGCTCTCGAGTGCATCGTGGATGGCAGAGACGCTGGCGTCGTTGTCCTTGACGGCGTCGTAGCTCTCCCAGTCGCGCTTGTACCAGCGCTTCATCACTCCCTCGCGGCTGTAGTAGTAGTGGCCGGGGAGGAAGGGCTCGTAGCTCTCGCACATGCCTTCGAGTGCCTTCAGCTCACTGGCGAAGTAGACCTTGCCGTCGGCGTCGTGGCCGATGTAGAGAGGAATGACGCCAATAGGGTCGCGGGCGATGAGGAACTCGTCCTTCTCCTCGTCGTAGAGGGCGAAGGCGAAGATGCCGCTGAGGTCCTCGAGGAAGTCGATGCCTTTGTCGCGATAGAGGGCGAGGATGACTTCGCAGTCACTGCCTGTGGCAAACTGATAGCGTCCGGCGTAGCGCTCACGTATCTCGCGATGGTTGTAGATCTCTCCGTTGACGGCAAGTATCTGCTTGCGGTCGGTGGAGAAGAGGGGCTGTCCGCCGCTCTTGGGGTCTACGATGGAGAGGCGCTCGTGGGCCATCATGGCGCTGCCGCCACAATAGATGCCGCTCCAGTCTGGTCCGCGGTGACGAATTTTCTGCGCCATGTGGAGCACTTTGTTTCTAAGCTCTGGTGTTTGCTGCTTTATGTTGAATATTCCTGCTATTCCACACATAGTTCTATAAAGTTTAAAGTTTTGCGCTTTGCGCTATAAGTTGTTTAGTTATTTCCGAAGGAATTGATCAATCTTCTTCGCTGTATCCCTTCCACTCGCCATGGCACGAACTACGAGGCTGGCACCGCTGGCGGCATCTCCGGCTACGAAGACGTTGGCGGGGAACTCGGGCTGCTGCGGCTTGAGGAATCCCATGGCCAGGAGCACGAGGTCTGCCTCGATTACCTCCTTCTTGCCGGTTGGCTTCATGGTTGGGCGTCCGCCGTCGGCTGCCGGTACCCACTCAACCTCTTCGACCTCAACGCCTGTGACGTGGCCGTTCTTGCCGATGAACTTGTTTGAGGCAAGCGACCAGCGACGCTCACAGCCCTCCTCGTGACTTGATGTGGTCTTGAGGACAACGGGCCATTGCGGCCATGGAGTTGCGGGATTGTGGCCAACGGGCGGCTTAGGCATAATCTCGATCTGAGTGACATGGGTTGCACCCTGACGGATGCTGGTTCCGATGCAGTCGGAGCCCGTGTCGCCACCACCGATGATGAGCACCTTCTTGCCCTTGGCGCTGACCAGCTGCTCCTTTGTGAAGGTCTTTCCGGCGAGGATGCGGTTCTGCTGAGAGAGCATCTCGAGAGCGAAGTGAACGCCCTTGAGTTCGCGTCCCGGGATAGGGAGGTCGCGCGCTGTCTCGGCACCGGTAGTGATGCAGTATGCGTCGAATCCCTCGGGGAGCTTCAGCGGGTCGATGGCTGTGTTCATCTTGAACTCAATGCCCTCGGCCTCGAGTATCTTCATGCGTCGGTCGATGACGTTCTTTGTCAGCTTGAAGTTAGGGATGCCGTAGCGGAGAAGTCCGCCCGGAGCCTCTGCCTTGTCGAAGAGGGTTACGCTGTAGCCCATGTGGTTCAGGCGGTTGGCAGCGGTGAGTCCTGCAGGACCAGCTCCGATGACTGCCACGCGCTTGCCGTTGCGCTCAATCTCTACGGGGACGATGAATCCCTCGCGGAAGGCTGCCTCGACGATGGCTGCCTCGTTCTCACGGATGGTGACAGGCTCGTCGGCAGAGAGCTTCAGGACGCAGCTCTTCTCGCAGAGAGCGGGACAGATGCGACCCGTGAACTCGGGGAAGTCGTTGGTGGCAGACAGGAGCTCGTAAGCCTCCTGCCATTTGCCTTTGTAGAGGGCGTCCTGCCACTCCGGTTGTTTGTTGCCAAGTGGGCAAGCCCAGTGGCAGAATGGTACTCCGCACTCCATGCAACGCGATGCTTGCAGGCGGCGGTCCTTGGTGTTGAGTGTCTGCTCAACCTCGCCGAAGTCGGTGATACGCTCATTGATGGGGCGATATCCGGCCTCCTGACGGTGTATGCTTAAAAATGCTTTTGGATCTC
>CAZKNB010000194.1:0-3069 GCA_964554075.1 uncultured Bacteroides sp. | reverse complement strand
TTTGGTCAACTACCAAATGCCTCTTTTCTTTTGATTTCCACTTTTTTCACCTCACAACCCTGCAATATCCTCCAAAAAGGTGTAAAATAAAAGAAAATGTATTAACTTTGCGGGTGACGGCGAAAACCGTGTTCGCCGCCGACGACCAAAACCAAAAAGAAAACAAGAACATTATCAAAAAAAACATCACCTCGCATATGAAAGGTATTATACTTGCAGGCGGAAGTGGAACCCGTCTCTATCCAATCACAAAAGGCGTCAGCAAACAGCTGCTGCCAGTCTACGACAAGCCAATGATCTATTACCCCTTGTCGGTACTCATGCTTGCCGGCATCAAGGAGATACTTGTCATCTCAACACCACACGACCTCCCGGGCTTCAAGCGCCTGCTGGGCGACGGCTCCGACTACGGCATCCGTCTCGAATATGCCGAGCAGCCATCACCCGACGGACTCGCCCAGGCATTCATCATCGGTCGTGAATTCATCGGCAACGACGCCGTTTGCCTCGTGCTCGGCGACAACATATTCCACGGATCAGGCTTTACCGCAAAACTCAGCGAAGCAGTACGTGCAGCCGAGGAGGACGCCAAGGCAACAGTCTTCGGCTACTGGGTCAACGACCCCGAGCGCTACGGAGTGGCAGAGTTCGACGACAAAGGCAACTGCCTGAGCATCGAAGAGAAGCCCGCCAACCCGAAGAGCAACTACGCCGTAGTAGGCCTCTACTTCTATCCGAACAAGGTGGTCAGCGTGGCCCACGGCATCAAGCCATCGGCACGCGGAGAGCTCGAGATTACAACCGTCAACCAGGAGTTCCTCGAGGATGGTGAGCTGAAGATTCAGCTCCTCGGACGCGGATTCGCATGGCTCGACACCGGCACCCACGACTCCCTCGCCGAGGCAGGCAGCTACATCGAGACCATCGAGAAGCGACAGGGACTGAAGGTGGCATGCCTCGAAGGCATCGCCTACCGCAAGGGATGGATCACACGCGAGAAGATGCGTGAGCTGGCTCAGCCGATGCTCAAGAACCCATACGGACAGTATCTCCTCAAGGTAATCGACGAAGTGGAACGTACAGGAAACGAAAACTTAGACTACTAATGGATATAATCAAGACAGATATAGAGGGCGTGGTAATCGTTGAGCCACGCGTGTTCCGCGACGAGCGCGGCTACTTCTTCGAGTCATTCTCACAGCGAGAGTTCGACGAGAAGGTACGTCCCGTACACTTCGTGCAGGACAACGAATCAATGTCAACCTACGGAGTGCTCCGCGGACTCCACTTCCAGTGTCCGCCCTTCACTCAGAGCAAACTGGTGCGTTGCGTCAAGGGCGCTGTGCTCGACGTTGCCGTCGACATCCGCAAGGGTTCGCCCACCTATGGCCGCCACGTAGCCGTAGAGCTCACCGAGGAGAACCATCGTCAGCTCTTCGTGCCGCGCGGATTCGCCCACGGCTTCGCAGTGCTGAGCGAGGTGGCCATCTTCCAGTACAAGTGCGACAACTTCTACAATCCGAAGTCGGAGGGTGGGGTGAGCATCCAGGATTCATCGCTCGGCATCGACTGGCGCGTACCGACCGACAAGGCAATACTTAGTGAGAAGGACTTCAAGCATCCCCTTTTCAAGGACTTCGAGAGCCCCTTCAGCTACGACACTGACTACTATGCAGACTGACGCAGCCTCTGACTGTATATGCAAGGATACGAATTTAGAAATAAAGAATTGAACCGAATCAAACCCCAATAATAATGGAACTATTTTGGATACTAGGTATAGCGGCAGTCTTCGTGCTCTGCGTAGTGATCACGGGATTTCTCATCCCGCAGATCCTGCTCATCTCGTTCCGCTGTCGCCTCTTCGATACGCCCGACGAGCGTAAGATACACAAGGGTATAGTGCCCCGCCTCGGCGGAATAGCCTTCATGCCCTCCATCTTCCTCTCGCTGGCATTCCTCTACGGCATCAACTCGCTGTTCCAGATACAGAATCTCTTTCCGCTGCTTAGCCCCGACATGCTGCCAATGGCCTTCGGAGTCTGCGCGACACTGATTCTCTACCTTGTCGGAGTGGCCGACGACCTTATCGGCGTGCGCTATCGTGCCAAGTTCGTGGTACAGATATTCTGCGCCATGCTTCTCATCGCCGGCGGACTCTGGATCAACGACTTCCACGGCGTGCTGGGACTCCAGTGCGTGCCCTGGTGGGTAGGTATGCCGCTGACAATGCTCTTCGTGGTCTTCCTCATCAATGCCATCAACCTTATCGACGGCATCGACGGACTGGCCAGCGGACTCTGCAGCATCGCCATGGCTGTCTATGGAGTGGCGCTCTTCCTTATGGGCGACTATCTCTTCTCAGCCCTCGCATTTGCCACTCTCGGAGTGCTGGTGCCCTTCTTCTACTTCAATGTCTTCGGTGATGCCGACAAGTTTCACAAGATATTTATGGGCGACACGGGCACGCTGACCATCGGAACCATCATCTCAATCCTGAGTCTCCGACTCATCAACGCCCCCTGCGACGACGCCCTCATGGCGCCTCTGGGAGCCAATATGCTGATTGTGGTGGCCTCTCCGTTGCTCATTCCCTGCTTCGACGTCGTAAGAGTCTACATCGGACGTGTGCGCAACGGCAAGAACCCCTTCCTGCCCGATAAGACCCACATCCACCACAAGCTGCTTGCCATGGGTCTGAGCCAGCGTACGGCTATGATCTCCATCGTCAGCTGTTCAGTGCTTCAGTCGCTGCTCTACATCTTCCTGTCGGCCTATATAGATGTCAACATCCTCCTCGTGATAGGTGTTGCCCTCTTCATATTGGTCAACGTATGGATCTCAAAAAGAATAAAGTCGCTTCGCGACTCTTAACCCTTAGTTAGATTACGACATAAAAAAAGCCACCGTGAAAACGGTGGCCTTTTTTTTATATCGCAATCTAACTTATTACTTGCGTGCCTCAGCGATGTAACCGAGAGCCTCCTGACATTTAGCAGTAACGTAAGCCCAATCCTCAGCAGCAACCTTGTCCTTCGGGAAGAGCTTAGAACCCATACCAACGCAGAA
>CAZKNB010000193.1:0-3113 GCA_964554075.1 uncultured Bacteroides sp. | reverse complement strand
ACGAAAGCGTGCGGACCAACCACCGACTCCAGACGGCCGTCGGTGAGGCTCTGCTTGTTCTCCTGCGGAACGATGGTAGTCGGCTTCGTCAGCGTGTTGTCGGCATCGAGGTCGTCGGAGTGGAAGAGAACCACACGGACGTCGCTGCTGAGCGCGCTGCTCTTCACTCCGTCAAACTTGACGGTGAATGGCTGCGCCACGCTTGAGGTGTTGACCACCTTCACGATGTATGCCTTCTGATTGGCGTCCCACACTGCACTGGCGAAGAGACCGTCCTGACCCTCCTGGCCGCTGACGGGCTTGCCATCCATGGTCAGAGAGAGCACGTTGGTACCCTTGTTGAGCGAATAGAGCTGCTGAACGTAGTAGCTGCATGTGCGCACGCTCTTCAGATTGTCAAACCATATCATGTCGGGGCGCCACTGCCATCCCTCCACGTGGGCGAAGAGCGGTGCGTAGGTGGCCATCTGGACCACGTCGGCGTTGCGCTCAAGTCCGGTCATGAAGGCAGCTTCGAGCAGTGATGCGTTGAAGTGGTTCCACTTCTTGCCCTTGCCGTGGCAGGCATATTCGCCGGCAAAGACCTTCGGACCCTTGCGGTCGTAGTTGTCATAGCGGTTGCCCTGGCTCAGGAACCAGCTTTCGGGACGGTAGAAGTGCTCGTCGACAAGGTCTGCCTTCAGTCGCTTCATCTCGGGCCAGAGGTGGTCGAACTTGTCGCCCTCGGAGTCGGGACCCGACGTTCCCACAATCTTGATCTTCGGATATGCGGCGCGGATGGCGTCCATAAATGGTTTCAGGCGCTCGGGATACTCGTCGCCCCACTGCTCGTTGCCTATTCCGATATACTTCATGTTGAATGGTGCGGGGTGTCCCATTCTGGCGCGCAGAGAGCCCCATTCGGTGAGCGTGTCGCCATTGGCAAACTCGATCAGGTCGAGAGCATCCTGGATGTAGGGCTGCAGTTCGCTGACGGGCACGTGGGCGTCGGCGCTATTGTTCTGATACTGGCATGCCAGTCCGCAACTGAGGATTGGGAGCGGCTCGGCGCCAATCTCCTCTGCCAGCTGGAAGTATTCGAAGAAGCCCAGTCCGTAGCTCTGGAAGTAGTCGGGGAAGAAGCGGTGGCGGAAGGTGTAGTGCCAGCGATTCTCGTTCAGCGGACGATTCTCCACGGGACCCACACTGTTCTTCCAGTTGTAGCGGGTGGCGAGGTCGGTTCCCTCAACGATACATCCGCCGGGGAAACGGAGAACGCCCGGATGGATGTCGCTCAGCGCCTGTGCCAGGTCCTTGCGCAGACCGTTGCGGTGACCCTTCCAGGTGTCGACGGGGAAGAGCGAAACGTGCTCCAGGTCCACCTGTTTGCCCTCGTCGAGGGTGATGCGCAGAGCCGCCTTGGCGTCGGTGCGCGGAGAGCGGAAGGTCACCTCATACTGCTTCCATTCGTCGGAGTCGACGCTGACGTGCGAGGTGGCAAACTGCTGTCGCTCACCCATGGTGTCGTTGTCCACCAGCTCGATGGTAATCTTAGCCCCGTTGCCGCGAGCCCATACGCTGAAGCGATATTCGGCACCCTGCTGAACGCCGATGCCGAAGAATCCCTCGTTCTCTATGCCCGTATGTTTGTGGCGATGGTCGCTGGCTGTCAGGCGCACGTAGTGCGGGCAGCGCTCGAAGGGACCGTCGTCAAGCACGCTGACGTTGCCGTATGCGCGCCATCCCATAAGGCTTTGCGGGAACTCGAAGGAGCGGTTCTTCACCAGCTCGGCATAGAGTCCGCCGTCGGCAGCGTAGTTGATGTCCTCGAAGAAGAGGCCGTACATGGTGGGTTGTATCTCTGCCCCCGGCTTGTTGGCCTTCAGGGTGAACAGATGAGTCTCTTGGGCCGACATGGATAGTGTGGCGGCCAATGCCATGGTAGTGAGCAATGTCTTTCTCAATCTCATAGTACGTGTGTGTTGTAATATGTATTAATAATAATGG
Organism: uncultured Bacteroides sp.; assembly: GCA_964554075.1. Classification (GTDB taxonomy): domain Bacteria; phylum Bacteroidota; class Bacteroidia; order Bacteroidales; family Bacteroidaceae; genus Bacteroides. The sequence continues at coordinate 1,127 of CAZKNB010000193.1, read as the reverse complement.
TATGTTTACACTCGTTCGGCAAATTTACCTATACATTATTACACTCACAACACATCACGCCTAAAAAATCTCTCCCGCCTACTGATTTTGTCTGGCTGTCGATGAGTAGACGGCATTCACGCCCAGCTCCTCCTCGATGCGCAGCAGCTGGTTATACTTCGCCATGCGGTCCGAGCGGCTCAGGGAGCCGGTCTTTATCTGTCCGCTGTTCGTCGCCACCGATATGTCGGCAATCGTGGTATCCTCGGTCTCGCCCGAGCGGTGCGAGATGATGGAGGCGTAGCCGTGGCGGTGGGCCATCTCTACGGCGTTGAGCGTCTCGGTGAGTGTGCCAATCTGGTTGAGCTTGATCAGTATGGCGTTGGCGCAGCGCCTCTCAATGCCCTTGGCCAGGTAGTCCACGTTGGTCACGAAGAGGTCGTCGCCCACCAGCTGGCAGCTGCTTCCCAGGCGTTGTGTGAGCTGATGCCATCCCTCCCAGTCGTTCTGGTCCATGCCGTCCTCGATCGAGTCGATGGGGTAGCGGGCAGCCAGTTCGATGAGGTAGTCCGCCTGCTCGGCAGAGGTGAAGCGGGCGCCGCGCACACCCTCGAAGACACTGTAGTCATAGTGGCCGTCGCGGTAGAACTCCGACGCGGCACAGTCGATGGCTATCGTCACATCTTCGCGCGGCTTGTAGCCCGCACGCACAATGGCCTCCATGATCAGTGAGAGAGCATCCTCGGTCCCCTCCAGCTCGGGCGCAAAGCCACCCTCGTCGCCCACTGCGGTGCTCAGTCCGCGCTTCTTCAGTGTGCGCTTCAGGGCATGAAACACCTCGGCACCCATGCGCAGTCCCTCGCGGAAGGAGCAGGCACCCACGGGGCGGATCATGAACTCCTGGAACGCCACGGGCGAGTCGCTGTGCGAACCGCCATTGATGATGTTCATCATCGGCACCGGAGTGACATAGCTGTTCGTGCCGCCAATGTAGCGGTAGAGCGGCATGCGCAGATGGGCAGCAGCAGCCTTCGCCACGGCGAGCGAGACACCCAGGATGGCGTTGGCACCCAGGCGCGACTTGTCCGGCGTTCCGTCGAGCGCACACATCAGGTGGTCAATCTTCATCTGGTTGAAGGCATTCATCC
>CAZKNB010000192.1:0-3168 GCA_964554075.1 uncultured Bacteroides sp. | reverse complement strand
CCGTCGAGCGCACACATCAGGTGGTCAATCTTCATCTGGTTGAAGGCATTCATCCCCTCGAGAGCGGGAGCCAGTATGAGGTTCACGTTCTCCACCGCCTTGAGCACCCCCTTGCCGCCGTATCGCTTCTGGTTGCCGTCGCGCACCTCGATTGCCTCGTGTTCGCCTGTCGAAGCCCCCGAGGGAACCGAAGCGCGTCCGCGCGTGCCGCTCGAGAGACGTACGTCGACCTCTACCGTAGGATTGCCGCGCGAGTCGAGAATCTCACGCCCCGTAATTCTTTCTATTCTCATAATCATCATCCGAATTAATAAATGTTAGACAAAAGAGGCTTGCGGAGAGGCTCCACCCGCGCTCAGCCGATATAACAACCGAGGCCGCCGGAATGTTCGGCGACTGTCGGCGTAAGGGTGGCGTAAGGCATTGACAGTCGGGGCGTTAGTGTATGGTAAATTCTTTAAAGTAAAATAAAAGGACGGCAGTATTTTCTAATCTGCTCCAAAAAACTTACTTTTGCACCAATTATAAATAAACCATACAATTATGAATACCATTCAGATAAAGGATAAACAATTCGCCGTCTCTATCAGCGAGAAGGAGATTCAGGAGCAGGTGACGAGAGTAGCAGACGAGATTAACAAAGACCTCGCCGGAAAGAATCCGCTGTTTCTTAGTGTTTTGAATGGATCCTTCATGTTCACAGCCGACCTGATGAAGCGCATCAACATCCCTTGCGAAATCTCATTCGTGAAGCTTGCATCCTATCAGGGCGTCTCTTCAACGGGCGTCATCAAGGAGGTGATTGGCGTGAACGAAGACTTGACCGACCGCACCATTGTCATCGTTGAGGACATCGTGGACACCGGTCTCACCATGCAGCGACTGATTGAGACCCTGGGCACTCGTGCGCCGAAGGAGATCCGCATCGCCACGCTGCTCGTCAAGCCGGGTAAGCTTCAGGTAGACCTCGACATCAAGTATGTGGCCTTCCGCATTCCTAACGACTTCATCGTCGGCTACGGTCTGGACTACGACGGCTACGGACGAAACTATCCTGAGATCTACACCGTGGTAGAATAATCGGGTAGGGAGAGAGAGAAAGATTGGACCGTGTCTAACCGCGGTCAAACCATATAAAAAACTATTTAGAAAGAAATGTTGAATATTGTAATTTTCGGTGCTCCCGGATCTGGAAAGGGAACACAAAGCGAGCGCATCGTGGCTAAGTATGCCATCAATCACATCTCTACAGGCGATGTGCTCCGTGCAGAGATCAAGAACGGTACAGAACTTGGTAAGACAGCAAAAGGTTATATCGACCAGGGTCAGTTGCTCCCCGACGAGCTTATCATCGACATCCTGGCAAGCACACTCGACAGCTTCAAGGATAGCAAAGGCGTAATCTTCGACGGATTCCCACGCACCATCGCTCAGGCTGAGGCTCTCAAGAAGATGCTCGCTGAGCGCGGACAGAGCGTATCTGTAATGCTCGACCTCGACGTTCCTGAGGATGAGCTGATGGTTCGCCTCATCAAGAGAGGTCAGGAGTCAGGACGTGCCGACGACAACGAGGAGACAATCAAGAAGCGTCTGACAGTTTACCACTCACAGACTGCACCGCTCATCGACTGGTACAAGAACGAGGGCTTGTATAGCCACATCAACGGTCTCGGCTCAATGGACACCATCTTCGGTGACATCTGCGCTGCTATCGATAAGATTTAATAGACAGAATAGGAGACGACGTGTGCTGATGGAGATGCCTGCTACAGTGTGGACACCACCTTCGGCACACGTCTCTGTATAAATAGGAATTCATTGTTTTACCGATAAACCAATTAGTATAGATAAAGATTATGGCTGAATCAAACTTTGTTGATTATGTAAAGATATACTGCCGCTCGGGTAAGGGTGGTAGAGGATCTACCCACATGAGGCGTGAGAAGTATTGTCCTAACGGAGGTCCCGACGGGGGCGATGGCGGAAGAGGAGGCCATATCATTCTGCGCGGTAACCGCAACTACTGGACGCTGCTCCACCTGCGCTACGACCGTCATGCCTTTGCCGGTCACGGTGAGTCGGGAAGCAAGAACAAGAGCTTCGGCAAGGACGGAGAGGATAAGATTATCGAGGTCCCGTGCGGCACCGTCGTCTACAACGCTGAGACAGGCGAATATGTATGCGACGTCACCGAACATGGACAGGAGGTCATCCTGCTCAAGGGTGGCCGTGGCGGACAGGGCAACTGGCACTTCCGCACAGCCACACGTCAGGCTCCGCGCTTTGCGCAGCCGGGCGAACCGATGCAGGAGATGACCGTTATCCTCGAGCTTAAAGTGCTGGCCGACGTGGGTTTGGTGGGCTTCCCCAATGCGGGCAAGTCTACGCTGCTCTCGCGCGTCTCTGCTGCCAAGCCGAAGATTGCCGACTATCCCTTTACTACGCTCGAGCCGAACCTCGGCATCGTCTCCTACCGCGACGGACGCTCGTTCGTCATGGCGGACATCCCGGGTATCATCGAGGGCGCAAGCCAGGGCAAGGGCATCGGTCTGCGATTCCTGCGCCACATTGAGCGCAACTCGCTCCTGCTCTTCATGGTGCCTGCCGACGCCGACGACATCACTAAGGAGTACGAGATCCTGCTCAACGAGCTGCGTACCTTCAATCCCGAGATGCTCGACAAGCAGCGCGTACTGGCCATCACCAAGAGCGATATGCTGGATCAGGAGCTGATCGACGAGATTGAGCCGACGCTGCCGGACAACATCCCGCACGTCTTTATCTCGTCTGTCACCGGTCTGGGCATCTCCGAGCTGAAGGATATGCTCTGGACGGAGCTCAACAAGGAGAGCAACCGCATCGAGGCGGCAGCCTCTATCGTCCATCGCTCCAAGGATGTCACCCTTCTCCAGCAGGAGCTTGAGGATGAGGGCGAGGACGAAGATTTCGAGTATGAGTATATCGATGATGACGATGATGATGATATTGAGGAGGAGTGGGATGATGAGTTCGACGGCGAGGAGGACCGCGACTGATTATGTTTACTCTGACTGAGGATAAGACGATGTTGGGATATGAGTTGATGAACTCCTGTCCCGACATCGTTTGTTTTTCTACCACCCGCCAAGGTGGGGTGGGCACCGGAAGCTATTCCAGCTTCAACTGCAC
>CAZKNB010000191.1:0-3186 GCA_964554075.1 uncultured Bacteroides sp. | reverse complement strand
AGCACTCATCTACAGCAACCGGACGTTACGGTAACCGTACATACAACTACTTCGACCCTCAGTTCTCTAACTTCTCCGGTGGTTGGACCCAGCGCGGTCAGTATATCGGCGGTATGGACTTCCAGCGTTGCCGTCCTACTGAGTACTCTTACGCAGTATTCGACAACGTAAACGATGCTCGTATGTGGAAGACATTCAAGACTGTTTACGGCTTGAACAACATTGTTCAGTCTGCAGATAAGACAGCTGCCGCTAATGGCATCAGCGAGGATCAGGTTCCTACTCTCGGTGACCTTGGCATCGCCTTCATCCTCAACAAGAAGGATGATCCACGTTTCCAGGATGAGACCACTTACGGTACATTCGGTCGTGGCGCCGTTGCTCACACATTCATCAACCCGGAGACAGGCAAGTGGATTCCTAACGTATTCCCTGTTTATCTTGGTGGTAAATATGTATTGTACAACTACGGTGTAAGTGGCAACACTGCTACATCTAACGTATTCTGCGGTATCAACAAGACAGCCGACGGTACTCGTACAGCTGAGAAGGGCGATGCACACAGAGATGTCATCATGGCTCGTACAGGTGAGACTTATCTTATCAAGGCTGAGTGTCAGGTTCGCCTCGGCAACTATCAGGACGCTATCAGCACTGTAAACGTTCTTCGCAAGCGTGCTCAGTGGAAGGATGGTGAGGATCGTGAGTACTACACTGATGGTTCTATGGCATTCCTGAAGAGTGCAGGTGGCGACGAGGATAACTCAACTGCATTGAGCACTCTTGGTAAGTGTAAGGATGCTAACGGTAACAAGATCAACAATACCGCTGCATTCAACTACTCATTCATCCAGAAGAATACCTACTATCTGTCAACAGGTATCGAGCGTACAACTGCTGCTTCTGATCTTCAGATTGCAAGCTACACCAAGCTTCCTGACGAGGATGAGGCTGTTCTTACTACACTCGGTGTGACAGACACCAAGGAGCGCCTCATCAACTTCCTCCTTAACGAGCGTACTCGTGAGTGCCTCGGTGAGTGGAACCGCTGGGAGGAGCTTAGCCGCACCAAGACTTTGGTTAAGCGTGCTAAGGCATTCAACCCGGAGGCTGCTGCCAACGTTGCTGAGAAGCACTTGCTCCGCCCGATTCCTCAGACATTCCTCGATCAGCTTCAGCATGCTGACGGTACTAACCTGAGCGATGAGGAGAAGGAAGCTATGCAGAATCCTGGATATTAATAACGATAAATCGTTTTTAGTATAATAGAAACACGACATCCGGGCTGCGCACAAGCGCAGCCCGGATTTTTTTTCGTCCATTGGTTTTGCTGTTTGGCCAATTACAGGAACTGGGTCATAAGGGCCGGCAGGTAGACAATCTGCTCATCGTGTCGCAAGTCTCGAGTATAGATCAGGTAACGCTTCGAAATGCGTGACGAGAACTTTTTGCAGAATGCATCCAGCGAGGCATGAGTCTTGTATCCCGACGATTTTACCTCAATCGGTATAATCTTTGTTGCCTCCGACAATATGAAGTCAACTTCGTACAGATGGTTACTTGTTTCAGATGGGAATGTGTAGTAGTACAACTCATGCCCGGCAGCCTTAAGCATTTGGGCAACGACATTTTCGTACACATATCCCAAATCTGCGCTCAGCTTGTCCGACAACAATCTCTCATAAATGACATTCTCTGTAAACTGTTTGTCCCAGAAAGCCAGTGTGACGAACAACCCGGTGTCTCCCAAATACATTTTAAATCGATTTGAATCGCGATGCAAAGCCAACCCAACGTTTGGATCGTTAGCGTGATACGCCAAGTTGACGACCATAGAGTCCTGCATATCGAAAATCAACTCCATTAGCCGCGACGGACGCTCTCCTGCGTTGACTGCACTCACCATATATCTTGACGCATTATTGGTCAGCTGCGATGGTATGGCACGAAACAAAGCAGAAGCCGTACCGGTAGGGTCAATCTTAATAAAGTCTTGCTCGTAGAGCTTAATGATGGAACGCTTGGTCGCATCGACCCTACTCATGTTGTTCGTCTCGAGATATGTACTGACAGCTTGAGGCATACCTCCCACCAAAATATAGAGTCGGAAGTCGCGCATTAGACTGCGAGTAGCATCATCTCCGATTCCTTTGCGCATTTCGAAGAGAGTGCGAAGTTTCGGAGTGGAAACGTCATCACCCATTGCCCAACGGAACTCCTCGTAATCCAAAGGATAGAGCACTACTTCTGTCTCTTCGCTCGGGATGATGATATCCTTCACATTCTGACGAATGGACAACAATGAGCCGGTCTCTATGTAGTCGTATCTGCCATCTTCAACAAGATACTTGATGGCTTGGCGTGCCTTGGGGCACTTCTGCACCTCGTCGAAGATTATCACAGAATTGCGCTCCTTCAAATCGACATGATACGTCATTTGCAGACGCATGAATATATAGTTAAGGTCTGATATGTCGTCAAACAATTCCAAAACTTCTTTCTTGCATCGTGCGAAGTCGATAATCAAACAGCTCTCGTATTCGCTCTCGGCAAAACGCCTCGCAAGCGTTGATTTACCGACACGTCTGGCTCCTTTTATGAGAAGTGCGGTGCTGCCATGGCTTTCAGTCTTCCACTTGAGCATCTCTTGATAAAGTTTCCTTTTGAAAATCATAGCTTTATATATTTGATTGATGCCGCAAAAATATATGTAATGCAGAAAATCCCCAAATTTTTTCATAGAGAAATGGCAATAATCCCCAAATTTATTTTGGCAAAAATGGCAATAATCCCCAAATTCGGATATTCGGTTCATCAACTTTGCCATTTGTTATTAAAAAAATATATATTTGCATATCAATAAAATATTATTGGATATGGATTTCGGGGTTAGTACATTCCGGCAGAATGGAAATCATAGATTAGTGGTGACTTGGTGAATTTGTGGGGATGTCCCCACCATCATAGAATATCCATTAAATTTCAGATATCCCCACCTCTGAAGTGTAGGGCTATGTATAGCGTCCGCCGGCACGCCGCATGGCTCAAAAAAAACGGAATGCGCAATGGACACAGAAACGACTTTAAACTGATATGAAGGACAAAACGATAATTTTAAAACACGCTGCTGTAGCCATAATGATGCTGCTGACAGCATGCGTCGGCACAATAGACGACAGCGACGAC
>CAZKNB010000190.1:0-3192 GCA_964554075.1 uncultured Bacteroides sp. | reverse complement strand
ATCTTACAGATATTTTTTCACTCTGCTTTCAGTTTCATTCCATAGCTCCTCCGCCTGACGGTGGGGAGTGAATCTCTTCGACAGCGCCTTGGTGTGTCCGGAGAGATTGAAGGTTCCATTCTTCCCCTCATTCTCTGCATCGAGAAGAAGACGGATGGCTGTGTCGGCTCCCTGACGCGGAGTGCGGATAAAGGGACGGAAGAAGATGTCGGTCAATGGATCAAACCATGCATGCATGGCTATAATCGGTGTTGACACAACTCCCGGATCGGCAGCATTGATGGTGATGCCGGTGCCCTCAAGACGCTTCGCCATGGAGAGGGTGAAGAGCAGCAAAGCCAGCTTCGTGTTGCTGTAGATAGGGATTCGCCAGAAGCCACCCTTGCGTCCGCGGGTAAAGAAGTCGGGGAAGTCGAGTCGTCCGATGGCATAGGTGCATGACACCATGTTGACGATACGAGTGCCACGCTCCATCAGCGGCAGCAGCAGGCGGGTAAGCAGGTAGGGAGCCATGTAGTTGACGCTCACCGTACGCTCTACGCCATCCTCGGTCTGGCTGAAGTGAGTCTCCAGCGTTCCTGCATTGTTCATCAGTCGCGCCACGCGCACACCCTTAGCCTTGATGTCGGCAGCCAGTCGGGCAACGGAGGCCATCGACGAGAGGTCGGCCTCAATCACCTCAATATCCTTGTTGCCAGTCTTCTCGACGATGGCATTGCGCACGCTCTCGCCATGCTCCTTGCGGTAGCACACCATGATGACCGGCATTCCGGTGGCAGCCACCTCGCGTGTGATCTCGGTTCCCATGCCTCCGTCGGCACCGGTGATGACCGCCACACGCTTCACATTATCTTTATCTTCAATCATTTTTCGCTATTACGGTTTATTTAAACTCCAGATCCTTGATCTCCTTTTGCAGGCATGGAGGAAGAGGTTCGTTCAGGTGGTGATGGCAAGCCATCTCCTTGCTATACATACGTCCGATGCAGTAGTTGGAGTGTCCGCAGTTGCAGCGGGCGTTCTCCTCGGCCTTCATACGGTTGACGAAGCCTGGCTCATTGAGCAGGGCGCGTCCCATCTGTACGGCGTCGAAGCCGTCGTTGAGCACCTCGTCAATCTTCTCGCGTGCAACGAGTCCGCCGACATAGATAATCTTGGCGTCGGGCAGAGCCTCGCGGAACTTGAGGGCATCCTCGAGGAAGTATGCCTCCTTGAAGGGCACTGATGGCACCATTGGACGACCGAAGAGACGTACGCTCCACTTCAGCCACCAGCAGTCCATGTAGTGGGTCATGGCCTTCAGTGGCATGGTGCCGCGCATGACGTACATAGGCGCACGGCTCACGAATCCGCCGCTGAGCACGAGGCCGTGGGCGCCGTCGTCGATAAGGCGCTTGGCAACCTGGAGTGACTCGTCGATGTCCATACCGCCACGGAATCCGTCGCGCATGTTCATCTTGACCACAACAGCCATATCGTTGCCCGCAGCCTTCATCACCTCATCCATCACCATATCCATGAAACGCATGCGGTTCTCGAGTGAGCCTCCGAACTCGTCGTGGCGGTGGTTGGTGTAGGGAGAGAGGAACTGGCTGATGAGGTAGCCGTGACCCGCGTGAATCTCCACTGAGTCGAAGCCCGACTCGCGCGCCAGGTTGACAGCCTGTCCGTAGGCCTTAGCCATCTCCGGCAGCTCCTCGCGGCGCATGCCGCGGACGAAGGTCGGCGAATAGAGGTTGAAGCCTGTTGAGGCAGAGATAGGGGTGACGCCGCAGATGCTCTTATGCGACATATTGCCACAGTGGCCCAGCTGAATGCCGGCTGCTGCGCCCTCACGATGTATGGTGTCTGTCAGTTCGCGCAAGCCCGGAACAATCTCGGGGCGCATCCATAGTTGACTGGCGAAAGAGAGCCCGCTCTGTGTGACAGAGGCATAGGCTACGGTGGTCATGCCGACGCCTCCCGCAGCAACCGACTGATGGTAGTCGAGAAGCATCTTTGAGGGTGCGTTGCCCGGACACATGCTCTCGAAGGCAGCCGAACGGATGGTGCGGTTGCGCAGTGTGAGTGGTCCGATGGTGACCGGTGTGAATAGCTTTGAATTTTCCATATTGTTGTATTATTTATATTAATAGATGTAGGGGAATACTCGCTTTCGGCTTCCTACGGCATCGCCAAACTCAGCACGGTAGCGGCCATAGATGGCGTTGGCGCGCGGAACGAGGTTGGCAAAGGTCCACCAGAAGAAGACCAAACCCGACCATGAACAGGTGAGCAGCGCCCAGCCTCCCCACTCAACAATCTCACCGAAGTAGTTGGCAGATGTGACCTGGCGGTAGAGTCCGCGCGAAGGAAGATAGTGGCGAGTGTCGCCCGGCTTGCGCAGATGGCGTATCACATTGTCGGAATGGAGGTTGATGGCCATGCCGACAAAGAAGATAATCGTGCCGACGATGAACATCGGAGTTGTGAACCACGAAGTGGAGTATCGCTCGACAGGCGAAAGATAGAATATCCATTCACCCTGCATGAAGCCATTCAGAACATTGAAGAGCACCCCCATAAGCATGATGGAGAGAGGCATCTTGCTCTTCCCGCTCATCAGGAAGGGGAAGACGAAGGAGCGCTGGAAGTAGTGGAGCTGGAAGAGCAGGAAGAATGTAAGCTCGACCGGCGAAAAACGACGGTCCGACTGCCACCAGAGCCAGAGCATCACGAAGAAGACGGGCGACTCCATCAGGATCCACGCTGTGCGGTTGCTGATCGATGGTCCCCACGACGGAGTGCGGAAGATGCCATAGCCAGCCTTAACGAAATAGAGTGCCACAAAAACGAAAAGAGCGATGAGGCTCATCACTCCGAGAAAATATTCAAATGAGTCAATTGTCATAATCCTGTGTTGCAAATTTCACGATTTCAGCCTTCAAAGGTAAGCCAAAACTGATATTCGAACAAAAATATTCGTGATTTTTGTTCCAAAGTGTCCTAATCGGACAATAGATTGTACAATTGGACGTATTGAATGAAAGATTTTACGTTAATATACATAATTTGATACTCTTTTATTTTGAATTATAGTCGAATTAGGTAAATTTGAGCCCTATTAGAATAAATCTATAATAAATAACTTAAATTTCATAACATTCCGTAAGTATGGAGAACAAGATACAGGAGCTCACAGATAAGATTTAT
>CAZKNB010000189.1:1309-3214 GCA_964554075.1 uncultured Bacteroides sp. | reverse complement strand
CCACTCCATATACAAGTCGCACCGTTCATACACCGGCGAATCCATCTCCACCTTCTTGAACCCCAGGCTATAGTAGAGCTTCACCGAAGCCACCAGCCGCGTGTTCGCCTCCAGGTAGAGGCTATGAATACCCTTCGACAGCGCATAGTCAATCAGCGTATGACCCAGCTTAGTGCCGATACCCGCACCCTGAGCCTTCGGACTCACCGCCATCTTCGCCAGCTCATAGCGTCCCGTGTCGGGATGATGGACCAGCGCACAACATCCAACCACCTCACCATTCTTCACGGCGAGGAAAATCTCTCCACCCTTATCGATGATTTCACCCTTCGGATTAGCCAGAATCTTATTGTCCGACGGCTCCAGACGGAAGAATCGCGTGATCCACTCACGATTGAGAGCAGCGAAGTCGTCGGAATACCTCTCCTCCCAAAGTTTTATTTCTAGTTCGTTCATAGCGTAAATGCTCTTTTTTAGTATCAAATCCATTATGCCGTCAAAGTTACTCGAAAAGATACTCTTAATCTATACATACATCTATATATAGATAATTATTCCACAGTTATGCTGTAGGGTGGGCGAATCTTCTGCAAGACGGATAAAAGTGCAGATTGTGAAGAATATTATTCCAAAATGGGCGAACCGCTAAAATATCTTCGCGGCAACGTGGCTTCCTTCGCGAATTTATCCCTACCTTTGCACCCAAAATTTACGACAAAAATAGAGGATTAAACGAATGATAAAGAAACAGACAAAGGCGATTCATACAAAATTCAGAAATCGCGACGCTTACAACGCATTGAGTATGCCGGTTTACCACACTGCAGCCTACGAATTTGACAATGCCGTCGAGATGGCAGACGCATTCTGCGGACGTACCGACGCCCCGGACTATTCGCGTGTGACCAACCCGACCGTCACATATTTCGAGCAGAAGGTAAAGTCACTGACCGACGCTAAAGACGTTATCGCCGTCAGCTCGGGCATGGCAGCCATCAGCAACACTCTCTTCGCCGTGGCTCAGGCAGGCAAGAACGTGGTGGCTTCGCGTCACGTCTTCGGCAACACCTACGCATTCCTGGTCAACACACTGCGTCGATTCGGCGTCGAGACTAAGCTCTGCGACCTTACCGACATCGAGGATGTACGCCGCACGGTGGACGAGAACACCTGCTGCATCTATCTCGAGATTATCACCAACCCGCAGCAGGAGGTGGCCGACCTCACAGCGCTGGCTCAGGTGGCTCACGAGAATGGCGTGCCCCTCATTGCCGACAGCACCATGATTCCATTTACTGAGTTCAGTGCGAAGAGCCTCGGAGTGGACATCGAGATTGTATCGAGCACCAAGTACCTCTCAGGCGGTGCCACCTCAATCGGCGGACTCATCATCGACTACGGCACCACAGAGGGCTTCTCAAAGTGCATGCGTTCAGAGATGCTGCTCAACCTTGGCGCCTACATGACTCCCCACGTGGCCTACATGCAGACCATCGGACTGGAGACTCTCGACGTGCGCTACCGTCAGCAGGCAGCCAATGCGCTCGAGCTGGCAAAGCGCCTGCGTACGCTCAAGGCCATCAAGCACGTCACCTACGTAGGTCTGGAGGACAATCCATACCACGAGCTCTCCGTTAAGCAGTTTGGCGAGACAGCGGGTGCCATGGTGACCATCGACCTTGCCGACAAGGATGCCTGCTTCCGCTTCATCAACCGCCTGCAGCTTGTGCGTCGTGCCACCAACCTCTTCGACAACAAGTCGCTTGCCATCCATCCCGCCAGCACCATCTTCGGTCCCTTCACCGATGAGCAGCGTGCCAGCATGGATGTGCTCGACACGACAATCCGCCTCTCCATCGGTCTCGAGGCAGTCGATGACATATTTGATGATATCGCGCAAGCGCT
>CAZKNB010000189.1:0-1209 GCA_964554075.1 uncultured Bacteroides sp. | reverse complement strand
TATGGAAAAGAAATACGATTTTGATAAAGTTGTTGACCGCCGCGGAACCGGAGCCCTCAAGCTCGAGGTGCTTCAGGAGCGATATGGCGACGCCAACCTCCTCCCGCTGTGGGTGGCAGACATGGACTTCGAGACACCCGACTTCGTGACCGACGCCCTCCGTCGCCGCCTCGACCACTCCCTCTTCGGCTACACCGTCGACCCCGTCGACTACTGGCCCACAGTGATGCAGTGGATTGAGGAGCACCACGGCTGGAAGCTTCAGCGCGAGTGGATGTCCTTCATCCCCGGCATCGTAAAGGGAATCGGAATGGCAATCAATGTATTCGTCAAGGAGGATGAGAAGGTCATCATCCAGCCACCCGTCTACCATCCCTTCCGTCTCACACCCCTCGGCAACAAGCGTCAGGTGGTCTACAACCCCCTCCGCGAGAACGCCGACGGCAGCTACAGCATGGACTTCGAGAACCTCGAGGCCGTTGCCGACGAGAAGTGTCGCCTGCTCATTCTCTCCAACCCCCACAATCCCGCCGGAATTGTATGGGACCGCGAGACGCTGCGACGCCTGGCAGACTTCTGCTACAACCACAACATCATCGTGCTCTCCGACGAGATCCACTGCGACATGGCTTTGTGGGGCAACAAGCACATCCCCTTCGCATCCGTATCTCCCGAGGCAGCAGCATGCAGCATCACCTTCGGAGCACCGTCTAAGACGTTCAACATCGCCGGCATCGTAAGCTCATACTCCATCGTGCCGAACGAGAAGATCCGTTCTAAGTTCTACGCATGGCTTCAGGCAAACGAGCTCAACGAGCCAACGCTCTTCGCACCGATTGCCACCATCGCAGCGTTCCGCAATGGTGAGGAGTGGCGCCGTCAGATGCTGCGCTACGTGGAGGGCAACATCGACTTCGTGATAGACTATTGCGCCAAGAACCTTCCGCAGATCAAGCCGCTTCGTCCGCAGGCATCGTTCCTCGTATGGCTCGACTGCCGTGCCCTCGGTCTCAACCACGACCAGCTTGTAGAGCTCTTCGTCCGAAAGGCACGTCTGGCTCTCAACGATGGCGAGATGTTCGGCCAGGGCGGCGAGGGATTCATGCGACTCAACATAGCGTCGCCCCGCAGCGTCCTGCTGCAGGCACTGGAGCAGCTTAAGGCTGCGGTCGCAGCCAAGTAGAAAGTAGGAAGTAGAAAGTTGAAAGT
>CAZKNB010000188.1:0-3233 GCA_964554075.1 uncultured Bacteroides sp. | reverse complement strand
ATGAAATGGTATAAGAAATATCTGAAATATTACGAGAAGCCTCTCTCTGAAGTTCCAGACGACGTTGTGGAGAGACTGAAGGGTATGCTGGCCAGCCACAAGATCTCCAATCCTGAGGTTTCCGTTGTGCTTATCGCCCACAATGAGGAGAAGCATCTGATAGCTTGTCTGTGGTCGCTGTGTGACAACATTTGTAGTCACAGCTTCGAGATTATCGTGGCGAACAACAATTCGACCGACCGCACCGAGGAGCTGCTGCAGCGACTTGGAGTCACATACTACAATGAGAGCAAGAAGGGACCGGGATTTGCGCGCCAATGCGGTCTGAACCACGCCAGCGGAAAGTATCATATATGTATAGATACCGATACGCTCTATCCGCCCCACTACATCGAAACGCATGTGCGCGGCTTGATGAAGCCAGGAGTTGTTGCGACATATAGTCTCTGGAGCTTTATTCCTAACGAGGGACAGTCTCCGCTGGGACTATGGTTCTACGAATCGCTGCGCGACGTTCATCTGCGCATTCAGGCCATCAAGCGACCGGAGCTTTGCGTCAGAGGCATGACATTTGCCTTCCACACTGAGCTTGGACTGAAGTATGGCTTCCGCACCGACATTATCAGAGGAGAGGATGGCTCGCTGGCACTGAACATGAAAGAGGATGGCAAACTGCTATTCATCACCAGCAGAAAGGCACGTGTCATGACCGGACAGGGAACACTGGGTCACGACGGCTCGCTCTTCAACAGTTTCGTAATCAGACTTAAGAAGGCGTTCTCCGGCTTCACTGGGCTCTTCTCCTCAAAGAAGGAGTATAAGGATGAGGATAGCAACATGATTAAATGACGAACATAAATAAAATTGAGTACTGACATGAATACAACTTGGATAGAAATATTGTTTTGGGTGGCGATGTTCATCGTCTTCTATACTTATCTGGGATATGGAATCCTGCTCTACATCCTGGTCAGACTGAAAAGGGTGTTCTGCAAGAGAAACGAACCGGCCAGAAAGAGCGACGAGGAGCTGCCGGACGTGACTCTCTTCATCACAGCATATAATGAGGAGGATGTGGTCGACGAGAAGATGCAGAACTCACTGCAGCTGGACTACCCTAAGGGAAAGCTGCACATCGTCTGGGTGACCGACGGAACAAACGACAGCACCAACGACCTGCTCAAGGAGCATTGGGGAGAGGATGCGCGTGTGCTCTTCTCGCCTGAACGTCGAGGAAAGACGGCTGCCATCAATCGCGCCATGCCATTCATCGAGACGCCTATCGTGGTCTACACAGATGCCAACACGATGCTCAACCGTGAGGCTATCCGCGAGATTGTCCATAAGTTCGACAACCCGAAGGTGGGCTGCGTGGCTGGCGAGAAGCGTATCGCCATGAAGGACAAGAGTGGTGCGGCAACCGGTGGCGAGGGCATCTACTGGAAGTATGAGTCTACGCTGAAGCGCTGGGACTCTGAGCTCTATTCAGCTGTAGGTGCTGCGGGAGAGCTTTTCGCCGTGCGTCGCGAACTCTTCAAGCCTATTGCCAACGACACGTTGCTCGACGACTTCATCATGTCGCTCCAGATTGCCATGCAGGGGTACGTGATTGCCTACTGCGCCGAGGCCTACGCCACAGAGGGAGGTTCGGCAGACATGGTCGAGGAGGAGAAGCGCAAGGTGCGCATCTCTGCCGGCGGAATGCAGTCCATCATCCGTCTGCGTCCGCTGCTCAACCCATTCAAGTATGGCACACTGAGCTTCCAGTACGTCTCTCACCGTGTGCTCCGCTGGTCGGTGACACCTGTGTTGCTCTTCCTGTTGTTCCCAATCAACGTGGCACTGGTCTGCCTTGGCTGCACGCCGTGGCTCTATGCAACGCTTCTGATTCTGCAAATGATCTTCTATCTCTGTGGCTTCTATGGTCACCATCTGGCTCAGAAGAAGATAAAGAATAAGCTGCTCTTTGTCCCCTACTACTTCCTCTTCATGAACATCAACGTGCTGAAGGGTTTCCGCTACCTCTACAAACGTCGTTCACAGCAGGGAGGAGCCTGGGAGAAATCGAAGAGAGCCTGACATGAAACTATATAACTGTCGCAACAAGAATTTGTATAACTGTCGAAACAAGAAAAACAAAGGAATATGGGTAAAAGAGCTGTTTCAAGACTATTCTATTACTATTCAATACTGCTGACGCTAATCATTGGATTGCTGGCGGTGATTGGTGACCGTGCGGGACTCTATGCTCCCGAGCATAGCACATTCTTCTGCGTAATGGCGCTGCTGATGCCAGTGTTCGTCATTGCCAACTTTGTGCTGGTGGTCTACTGGGGCGTACGTCTGAGGATATGGATTCTGATACCAATCGTCTGTCTATACTGCAGTTCGGGCTATCTGAAGAATATACTCCGCGTTCAGCGAGAGACGCCGACGAAGAATATGCCTAAGTCGCTGGTCGTATCGACCTACAATGTCGAGGTGTTCAACAACGAGCCGACGGGCTACTCATGCAAAGCGATAGCGAAGTATCTGAAGGATTGCTGTGTGGACATTGCCTGCTTCCAGGAGCTTGGCATCAACATTAACTTCAACGAAGATAGTGTGCGCCATGCCATGTCGAACTGGGAGTATGTCTCTATCCCCCATCCTGCCGACAATCAGTCAATACTCCAGATAGCTGTGTTCAGCCGCTACCCTATCCTGAACAGTCGTCTGATCACCTTCCGCAACAGCAGCAACTGTAGCATGGTGTGTGACGTGCTTGTCGGGAAGGACACTCTGCGCGTGATCAACAACCACCTGCAGACAACGGCTGTGCGTCGCAACAAGAAGAATATCGACAAGGTGATATCGGCCTACAACAACGAGGGACTGAAGAACGCCCTCTTCCGCTTCTGCGAGGGACTCATAGAGAATGCAGTAGCGCGCGGCCAGCAGGCTGACTACATCTCGAGCATCATCAACGAGAGCTCCACTCCGGCCATCGTCTGCGGTGACTTCAACTCCATCCCTTCGGAGTATGCCTATCGCAGCATCAAGGGGAAACGGCTGGAGGATGGATTCCGCATGGCTGGCTCTGGCTACATGTACACCTATCGCTTCCTGAAGCGTCTGCTCAGAATAGACTATATCTTCGTGCCGAAGAACTTCAAGGGCTATATGTATGCTTCGCCTAACCTCGACTATAGCGACCATAAGCCGGTAATCATGGCTATGGGATACGAATAGGG
>CAZKNB010000187.1:0-3275 GCA_964554075.1 uncultured Bacteroides sp. | reverse complement strand
ATTATTCTATAAATACTTTATATTATCGCTGTTCGGAGCGAGTGCGGTCAGCGCACAAACCGGAACGAAGGGGGTGGAGACGCCCGTGAAACAGTACTTCGCACAGATGACATTGCCGATTCGCTCAAACAGACCACAGGTGAAGGAGGTCAGCATCGACAGCAAGAGGAAGAGAATCAGCATCACGGCAAACAGCAGCCTCGCCTACCTGCCATTCACACCACAGACGGTGGAGAGGATGTACGCGGAGATCAAAGCCACCCTACCCTCACCCTACAACAAATATACATTATTAATATATAGCGACGGCAAACTGATTGAGGAGCTGGTGCCTAACGCCCTGCGCGAGGGCAAAAAGGATAAGTCGAGAATGACGCTCGACCTGGAGTACCGCGACGAGCCGTGGGTGAGCTGCACTTCGCTCCCCTACGAGGTGACCCGCGGCCTCAACAACCGCCATATTGCCATCTGGCAGAGCCACGGACGATTTTACAAGAACGACCGCTCGAGATGGGAGTGGCAGCGCCCGAATGTCTTCTGCACCAACGAGGATCTCTTCACTCAGTCGTTCGTCATCCCCTACGTTATCCCGATGATGGAGAGGGCGGGCGCCACGGTCTACACTCCGCGCGAGAGGGACTCGCAGCGCAATGAGGTGATTGTGGACAACGACATGAAGAATGGGTCGCTCTACTCGGAGGAGAAGAGTCATAAGGGGCGCTGGACAACGAGTGAACTGCCCGGATTCGCCTCACCGAAGAGCCAGTATGCCGACGGCGAGAACCCATTCCAGATGGGTACGGCGAGAGTGGTGAAGGCGGAGAAGAGGGAGGACAAAGCCTTTGCAGAGTGGATCCCGACGATTCCCGAGAGCGGTGAGTATGCCGTCTACGTATCCTATCAGACGCTGCCGGAGAGTGTGCCCGACGCCAAGTACGTGGTCTGCCACGAGGGAGGAATCACGGAGTTTCGAGTGAACCAGAGGATTGGCGGCGGCACCTGGGTCTACCTGGGCAAGTTCTTCTTCAAGAAGGGACGCAACGCCACAGGAATGGTTATCCTGACCAACCATAGCAAGGAGAAGGGCGTGGTCAGCGCCGACGCCGTGCGCTTCGGAGGAGGAATGGGTAACATCAGCCGAGGAGGCTCACTGAGCGGACTGCCACGCAACCTGGAGGGAGCGCGCTACTCGGCACAATGGGGCGGAATGCCCTACACCGTCTATGGCGGCAAGGAGGGTGAGAACGACTATACCGACGACATCAATGCCCGCTCAAACGCCATCAACTACCTCTCGGGAGGCTCTATCTTCAACCCATCGGAAGAGGGTCTGGGAGTGCCGTTCGAGATGAGCCTGGCGGTGCATAGCGACGCAGGATACACCACCGACGACCAGCAGATTGGTACGCTCGGCATCTATACCACCAACTTCAACAACGGAAAGCTCGGTGCGGGAACCGACCGATACGCCTCGCGCGACCTTATCGACCTGACGATAACTCAGATACAGAACGACGTGCAGGCGGAGCTGAAGCAGACGTGGACACGCCGCGCCATGTGGAACCGCAACTACAGCGAGACGCGTCTGCCGGCGGTGCCATCGGCTATCGTGGAGATGCTCTCCCACCAGAACTTCGCCGATATGCGCCTGGGCCACGACCCCAACTTCAAGTTCACCGTGGGACGTGCCATCTATAAGGCGGCACTGAAGTTCCTGAGCCATCAGCACGGCGAGGAGTACACGGTGCAGCCGCTGCCCGTGAGCCACTTCGCCATCAAGCAGAAGAGCGGCAATGAGTTCGAGCTGAGCTGGAGCGCAGTGGATGATCCGCAGGAGCCGACGGCAAAGGCGCGCGAATATGTGGTCTACACAGCCATGGGCAATGAGGTGTTCGACAACGGAGTGGCGGTGAAGCATCCCCACCACACCGTGACGCTGACGCCGGGAGTCGTCTACTCATTCAAGGTGACAGCGGTGAACGCCGGCGGCGAGAGTTTCCCGTCGGAGATTCTCTCAGCCTACAAAGCTCCGGAGGAGAAGGGACGAGTGCTCATAGTCAATGCCTTCAATCGTCTGAGCGGTCCTGCCGTGGTCAACACAGAGACGAAGGCGGGCTTCGACATCGACGCCGATCCGGGCGTGGCATACCAGTACAACCAGTCGCTATGCGGCGCCCAGCAGGTGATGGAGCGCAGTCAGGCGGGAAAGGATGGCGAGAAGATGCTGGGCTACAGCGGCAGTGAGCTGGAGGGCATGAAGATTGCGGGCAACACCTTCGACTATGCATATACCCACGGAATGGCCATCAAGGCGGCGGGCTACAGCTTCACCTCATGCAGCGACGAGGCGCTCGAGGAGGGCATCATCAATCCTGCGGAATACCGACTGATGGACATCATCTACGGACTGGAGAGGGATGCGCCGCAGAACATGAAATACTATAAGTGCTTCACCCAGAAGATGCAGCGCGCAGTGGAGGCATTCACGGCGGCGGGCGGCGGACTGATGGTCAGCGGAGCATATATAGGCAGCGACATGACAGCCACGGAGCAGCAGAGGGAGTTCACCGAGCGCGTGCTCCACTACAGCTATCAGGGACAGCTCACCGACAAGAGCATGAACGAGGTGACGGGACTCTGGCAGCGAATGACCATCCCGAGAAGGGTCAACGAGAAGAGCTATGCCGTGACGACTGCCGACTGTCTCTACCCTGCAGAGGGAGGCTTCAGCACCCTGATGTACAGCGGAAACAGCAAGAGTGCGGCGGTGGCATACAAGGGCAAGTACCGCGTCTTCGCCATGGGATTCCCCTTCGAGTCGATCGAGTCGGCGCGAAGCCGCAGCGCACTGATGGCGTCGATACTGAACTTCCTGGAGCAGGGAGCAGCAAAATAATTGGGCGGAAAGGTTGATGCTTATATAAAAATACATATCTTTGCCATATAGAACCTTTTAAAATATATATGACTATGATGTATACTATACAAGCAAACCCAACAGGGACACGATCAATGGAGGTATCAGACAAGCATCTGGAGACTATCGAGAAGTATTCACTCTTCAGACATCTGATTGACAGTAACGGTATTGTGGACGAGGATGTGCTCGAGAAACTGAGACTGAACATCCGCTCGCTCATCGCCAGCCAGGAGGAGGACAGCAAGGACCTGCTCGACCTTTGCATCGACGTGATCTACCATAATAATATGAAGGCCTTCGGTCTGCAGCAGCTGATTAAGTTGTACTTGAAGTGGATGCAGGAGAAGACGGAATA
>CAZKNB010000186.1:0-3309 GCA_964554075.1 uncultured Bacteroides sp. | reverse complement strand
CGGGATTCTCGTTCATGCGGATGCTCTGCGGGCCCTCGTGAACATTGAGGAAGTGGCCCACGCCGTGACCTGTGCCGTGGAGGAAGTTCATGCGATGCTGCCATATCGGCATGCGGGCGAGCACGTCGAGCTGTGCGCCGCGGGTGCCCTCGGGGAAGACGGCCATAGCGAGGTCGATGTGTCCCTTTAATATTAATGTATAGTCCAGACGCTCCTCGTCGGTAAGCTCGCCGAGAGGAATGGTGCGGGTGACGTCGGTTGTTCCGTCGAGATACTGCGCGCCGACATCGAGAAGCAGGTAGCTCTTGGGCTGGAGATGAACATCGCTCTCCTCGTCCGCCTCATAGTGGACAATGGCACCATGCTCGCCATAGCCTGCAATGGTGGCGAAGCTTACTCCGCGATAGAGGTCGCTCTCCGCACGGAGGGCATCGAGCTTTTCAGCCACACCCACCTCGGTGAGCTGGCCGGAGGCAACATTGGCGTCAATCCAGTGGAGCAGACGAACGAGCGCCACGCCGTCGCGCTTCATGGCTGCCAGCATTCCCGCAATCTCCACATCGTTGCGCACAGCCTTGAGCATGGCGACAGGCGAAACGGCAAAGATGCAACGGCAGCCCTCGGCGATGGAGCTGTAGACAGAGAAATTGGTCTTGCTGCTCTCGAGCTGGAGAGAGGCGACCTTCAGACCTGCCATATACATATTTATATTATTGTATGGCTCGCACGCCACACCAATCTCCTTCAGATAGGCGGTCAGCGCGGGCGTCAGCTTTGAGGGGTCGATGAAGAGGACGGCACCATCGAGCGTCACGAGCAGATAGCTGATGAAGACGGGATTGCACTCCACGTCGCTTCCGCGGAGGTTCAGCGTCCATGCCACCTCGTCGAGCGCAGAGATCAGGATAGCCTCTGCCCCATTGGCAGTGATGGCCTTACGAATCTTGGCCAGCTTGCTCTCAGCGGGCTCGCCGCAATACTTGAGCTCATGGATAAAGGGTGCGACAGAGGGAAGCGCCGGACGGTCGGTCCAGGCACGGTCGATCACATCGTCGCAACAGCGAAGATCTATGCCGGCAGCAGCAAGCTCGCCACGAAGAGCCTCGAAACGCTCAACCGAGAACATGCGGCCATCGACGCCGACAGCAGAGCCGGAGCCCAGGCGAGCCACCAGAAACTCAGCGATGGAGGGAGTCTCGGGCAACATCTCCTTGTAAAGCTCTATGCCAGTGCCCTCAAGCTGGCTCGCAGCCTGGATGAAATAGCGCGAATCGGTCCAGAGTCCGGCATCAGCAAGAGTGAGCGCCACCGTGCCCGCCGAACCGGTAAAACCACTAATCCACGCACGAACCTTCCAGTGGTCGGCCACATACTCACTGAGGTGCGGGTCGGTGCTCGGCACCACAAATGCATCAACTGAAGCTACTCTCATAGCCTCTCTCAACGAAGCGAGACGTCTGATTATTTCACTGTTCATAACTCTATATCTTATTAATGTTCAATTACTCCCCCAAAGTTATGTGATTTATTATTACTACGGTGATTTTAACTAGCATTAATCACTCCTAGCAAAGATTTTATTGCCGAATGTTTTGTAAATAAATAAAGTATATGTAATTTTGCCCCGCAAAAATAATGCGGAAATTATAAACCATAACATATTTAATTATAGAAAAATGATTGTAGTACCTGTAAAAGAAGGCGAAAACATCGAGAAAGCGCTGAAGAAGTTTAAGAGAAAATTTGAGAAGACTGGTATCGTTAAGGAGTTGAGAAGCAGACAGCAGTTTGACAAACCATCGGTAATCAAGAGACTCAAAAAGGAGCGCGCCGTATATGTACAGCAGCTTCAGCAGATTGAAGAGTAATAAAAATTATTCGTGATTCTTTTTGAATTATTGAATTCTTTTTCCTACATTCGTTGCGTGTATCGCAATATATAAGAATGTATGTTGTCAGTAGATTCTTTTCTGGATTATCTGCGGCTTGAGCGCAACTACTCCGACAAGACCATCGAGTCCTACCGGAATGACCTGACTCAGCTCGAACAATTCATAAAAGAATCGCCCGACACCGACTTAGAAATGGAGAACGCCGGACACGAAGAAATCCGCGAATGGATTGTCTGGCTGATGGAGAACGGATACAACGCCAACTCGGTGAACAGAAAGCTAAGTGCGCTGCGCTCGTTCTACAAGTATCTCCTGAAGCGTGGGGTGATTTCGGTGGACCCGATGAGGAAAATCTCGTGTCTGAAGAAGAGCAAACCCCTGCCCTACTTCCTTAAGGAGGATGAGGCAAACGCTGCAATCGACGGGATTGACTATGAGGACAACTTCATAGGTCAACGCGACAGGATGATTATCGAGATGTTCTATGCCACCGGCATACGAGAATCGGAGCTGATCAACCTGGACGACGCGGACATCAATCTCGGCAACTCCACACTGAAGGTGACCGGTAAGCGCAACAAACAGCGCATCATCCCCTTCGACGAGGAGCTGAAGTCGGACATACAACATTATATATATATGAGAAACAACGAGGTTGTGCGCGACTGTGACGCGCTCTTCACCACCGGTGAGGGCAAACGCCTGAACGCGCATGCTGTTTATAGTTTAGTAAAGAAGAACCTGTCGAAGGTGACTGCGCTGAAGAAACGTAGTCCGCACGTGCTACGCCACACGTTCGCCACAGCCATGCTTAACAACGAGGCTGAGCTGAACGCCGTGAAAGAGCTGCTCGGACACGAAAGTCTGGCGACAACCCAGATCTACACGCACACCACCTTTGAAAGTCTGAAGAAAACATATAAACAAGCTCATCCAAGAGCGTAACTACTTAAAAAGGAGGTTAACCATGGAAGTAAGAATTCAATCTATTCACTTTGACGCTTCGGAGCAACTCAGAAGCTTCATCAACAAGAAGGTAGCCAAACTGGAGAAGTTCCACGAGGATATCACAGTTGCAGAAGTATCGCTGAAGGTAGTCAAACCCGAGACTGCAGCCAACAAGGAGGCAGGCATCAAGATTTTGGCGCCCAATAGTGAATTCTACGCCAATAAGATATGCGACACATTCGAGGAGGCGATAGATCTCAGCGTAGAAGCACTGGAGAAACAACTCCAGAAAAGCAAAGAAAGATTACGTAAATAGAAAAATACCACATTTATTTTGTGAAATTGAAATAAATGACTAAATTTGCAGCCGTTTCAAACGCACAAGCAAATTGATGCGGCTGCAAACTTTAAAGACTGCCTCTTTAGCTCAGTTGGCCAGAGCACGTGATTTGTAATCTCGGGGTCGTTG
>CAZKNB010000185.1:0-3335 GCA_964554075.1 uncultured Bacteroides sp. | reverse complement strand
AACCAAGTTCGATACGCCCTCATTATTTTCTCATAATTCAAAAGTATTACTTTACCCTTAACCCTTTACTCTTGGAGCGAAGCGACCCTTTACTCTTGGAGCGAAGCGACCCTTGCTCTTTGAGCGAAGCGACCTCAAGGAATTCCACTTCAACAATACCGAGTTGATACTCCTTCGACTGTCGTCTGTCGAGTTCGTTGGCGGGACCGCCGGCAAGCTCTTTCAGTCCGAAGGCATCCTTCTCGGAGCCTGCTCCAGCCATGCGGATTGTAATCTCGTTGCTCTTGACCGGATTCTCCGGAAGAATGTGGATGTAGCCGAGTCCCTTCGGTGTGTTGCCCTTCCATACGAGTTTATCGCCTGCGTAGACCTCAACGGGATATGTGCGTCTGCGCCATCCAGACATCTTCAGAGTGATGTCGCTGATTGCTGCCTGACGCTCGAGGGTATAGGTAATCCATCCATTCGCCAGCACGCCGTCGGATGTCCAGACCGTGTTCTCATTATCATCGTAGCTGTTCGCCACATCCTCCTGAGCCGAACCCGCCTTGACATCAACAATGGCAACACTCTTCATGCGCTCTTTGTAGGAGGCGCCTGCGGGTGTCGCACCTCTGTCGAGGTGTCCCTTCAGTGTCTGCGAAGGTATATAGCCGCTCAATCCAGCTTCAACCTTTACGGGGATTGTGGTCATCTGCACCGATGCTTCGGGCAGTCCCTCCGCCTTTGCAGTCACCTTCACCTTGCCAGCCTCGGTGGTGCTTCTGACGAGAACGCGGTTCACACCACACTCCACAGGGAGCGAACGACTGAGGATGTAGTTATCCTCGCCCTGAGCTATACCGCCTCGCCACTCGGCGGGACCGTCAACAGTGAAACTGATCATGCGGTTGTCAAGCGGACAGCGACGGCCGTTGGCATCGACAACCTCCACCTGGAGGAGCGCCATATCTGCTCCGTCGGCATGGAAGCCTTCGGGATTCTCTATTGCTGTCAGGAGCAACTTGGCTGGTTCGCCGGCTGTCTGGAGCGAGTAACGGCTCACCTCACGCCCCTTGGCGTCGTAGCCTACCGCAACGAGTTCGCCCGGCTGATAGCTGACATCCTCGAAGGTGAAGAGGAAGTGGTAGTCGCGCTTGCCATGTCCGAGCGATGTGCCGTTCAGGAAGAGTTCAACATCCTCGGCGCTGGAAACGACGTAGACCGGTTTCACCGTACCTGCGTCGTAGTTCCAGTGTCCTATAATATATGTAGAGAAGCCCTCATTGTCGACCCACGCATCGCCCCACATCACCTGATGGGCAAAGAAGGCATCCTTCGGGATTCGCATTGGGTCGGTCACTCCCGAACGGCGATAGTTCTCCGCGCCACGGAAATGGGTATTGGTGTCGGAGAAGACAATCTTCACGCCGCCGCTGTTAGTGCGCTTGCCTGCACCCGGACGCTCGCGCCAGTAGTCGTACCAGCGACGCACCATCTCGACAGCCAGCTGATCCTGATTGCGATTATAGTCGGAGGCATCAGCGCCCTTGTAGAGCGGACCCTCGCCTGTCTTATGGAACGGATAGGAGTAGTCGTCCCAGTATTTACGCAGTCCCTCGTCGCGGCAATACTCCATCGCCCACATAGGATGCTTGGCTGAGCGATTGATGTAGAGCATCTCGCCGCCATATTCAGCCTCATCGACATCGAGCATCTCGCGCGAACCGATGGCGCGTCCGCCGTTGGGGTCGTACTTGTCGCGTATAGCCTTCATCTCAAGCATGTGTTCAGCACTGATGCGATAGTTGCCCGACTCGTAGAAGAGTATTGAGGGGTTGTTCCTGTTGTATATGATTGCATCGCGCATCACCTCCTTGCGCTGCTCCCACTGACGTCCCTGGCGGTCCTTCTCTGCGTCGCCGGCAGGCATCGCCTGAATCAGCCCGACGCGGTCGCACGACTCTACATCCTGCTTCCAAGGCGTCACGTGCATCCAGCGAACCACGTTACCACCCGACTCCACCATCAATCCGTTGGAGTAGTCGCTGAGCCATGCCGGGACGGAGAGTCCTACGGCAGGCCATTCGTTGGAGGTGCGCTGGGCGTAACCATGAACCATCAGCACGCGGTCGTTGAGCCAAATCTTTCCCTCACCGAACTGCGTCTTGCGGAAACCGGTACGTGTGGTCACCTTGTCGATGCTCTTGCCCGACTCATCAATCAGTTCGGTATCCACATTATATAGATAGCCATATCCCCAGCTCCAGAAGTTCAGTCCGGAGAGACGAGCCGAAGCCTTGAGCGTAGCGCTCTTCCCAGCCTCGACAGTCACCTTCTCGCCGGTAAAACTCTTCACACGCTTGCCGTCGGCATCGGTAACGGTGACGCGATAGGTCAGCGTGACGGGCTGCGAGGTCTCATTCTTCACCTCCGACTCAGCATTGACGGTTGCACGACGCTTCTTGATGTCGAAGTCGGAAGCGTAGACATAGACGCCCGTTGTACGAAGATTGCTGTAGAGGGGCAGCGTCTGATAGACGGGAGAGGTGACATGCAGCCACACATTCTTGGGAATGCCGCCATAGTTGGCATTGAAGTTACGGTCGTTCCACTGATAGGGAGTGTCGGTGTCGCGTTCGCGATACTTCCAGCTATTGTCCAGACGAACGGCAATCACATTGTCGCCCTCCTGCATATATGGAGTAAGGTCGAAGCCCACAGCCATGATTCCATTCTCATGAATGCCCAGTTTGTTGCCGTTGAGATAGAAGTCGGCACCCTGGCGAACGCCCTCGAACTCCACAAATACCTTGCGTCCCTTCAGCTCCTTCACCTCGAAGTGCTTACGATACCAGCAGATGGTGTCGGTCAGCTTGTCGATGGAGAGGCGGAAAGCCTCATCCTCGTTGAAGGCATGAGGTAGGGTGACGCGCTTCCATCCCTGTTCGTCGACACTCGTCTTCTCGCCGCCAGCCACATCGCCCACGGCGATAAGCCATCCGCTATTGAAGTTATACCTCTCTCTGACGTCCGCCCTGACTGTCACAAAGGAGATCAGCAGGGCAAATACTGCAATAAGTCGCAATCTATATTTCATGATTTTAAGATTTTTCTAAGGTAAAGGTAGTTATCAAATGTGAATTTTGCAAGATAATATTAATTTCCTCGCAAAAAAGTTGCACTCCGCGAGAACACCTATAATGATTATTTTTATATTTTTGCCTTAACTAATAATGATAAACAAGTGAGATACACAACCTTTTACCTTGAGACAGCCTTCTGGAACGTCCCGTTTTAACAGAGGGAAACACTGCTGCATGTAGCTCCGCGCATGGATTGGCCGGGAGTTACAC
>CAZKNB010000184.1:0-3364 GCA_964554075.1 uncultured Bacteroides sp. | reverse complement strand
CACTTCCTCAATGTTCACGAGGGCCCGCAGAGCATCCGCATGAACGAGAATCCCGTTCCGCTGAAGGCAGGCATGCTCACCTCCAACGAGCCCGGCCTCTACAAGGCAGGCAAGCATGGCATCCGCACGGAGAGCCTTGTGCTCACCGTCCCCGCCGGCGACGGCATGTTCGGCTCCTATCTGAGGTTCGAGACCGTCACGCTCTGCCCGATCGACACCCGTTGCGTCACTCCCGGCATCCTCAACGACGAGGAGCGCCTCTGGCTCAACGACTACAACGGCCGCGTCATCCGCGAGCTTGGCGAGCTGCTTCCCGAGAGCGACAGAGAGTGGCTCAAGAATACATTCAAGGAGATTTAATCTAAAACCGATAACGATATGGCAATAATAAGAGAGGTCAGAGGGTTCACCCCCTCAATCGGCGACAACTGTTTCATCGCCGAGAACGCTGTCATCGTGGGCGACGTCGTGATGGGACGCGACTGCAGCGTGTGGTATAGCACCGTGCTCCGTGGCGATGTCAACTCCATCCGTATAGGCAACGGAGTGAACATCCAGGACGGAAGCGTGCTCCACACACTCTATGAGAAGTCTGTCATCGAGATTGGCGACCACGTATCCATTGGTCACAACGTCACCATCCATGGCGCAACCATCAAGGACTACGCCCTCATCGGAATGGGCTCCGTGGTGCTCGACCACGCCGTCGTTGGCGAGGGAGCCATCGTCGCAGCCGGATCGGTCGTGCTCAGCAACACCGTGATTGAGCCGGGAAGCATCTGGGGCGGAGTTCCAGCAAAGTTCATCAAGAAGGTCGATCCAGCCCAGGCGAAGGAACTGAACCAGAAGATTGCCCACAACTATCTGATGTACTCATCTTGGTATAAGGACGAAGAGAAGTGAGCGCCTACGTTGATGTGATATTGCCCCTGCCTTTGCAAGGCACCTTCACCTACACTTTGCCGGCTGCGATGGCCGATGAGGTGAAGGTGGGATGTCGTGTCGTTGTGTCGTTCGGGCAAAAGAAGTTCTACACCGCCATCGTCTCGCGCATCCACGATGAGCGTCCGGCGGGTGACTATGAGATAAAGCCCGTCTCCATCCTGCTCGATGCCACCCCTGTGGTCACCGAGTCGCAGTTGCGCTTCTGGCGCTGGATTGCCGACTACTACCTCTGCTCTGTGGGCGATGTCTACAAGGCGGCGCTGCCCTCCGGGCTGAAGCTGGAGAGCGAGAGCGTCGTGGAGTATAACCCCGAGTTTGAGGCTGAGTCGCCGCTTCCTGCGCGCGAACAGCAGATTCTGGACCTCCTCTCTGCCGACGAGGTTCAGAGCGTCACGCGTCTGGAGAAGGAGAGCGGACTGAAAAACATCCTCCCTGTCATCAAGTCCCTGCTCGAGCGGGGCGCCATCTTTGTCAAGGAGGAGATAAAACATAACTATAAGCCGCGTGTGGAGACTCGTGTCCGCTTCTCCGGCGTGCCCACCGAACGACAGCTCAACGTCCTCTTCGACACTCTGAAGCGAGCTCAGAAGCAGCTCGACCTTCTGATGCGTTTCGTGGAGCTTTCGGGCTATCTCAGCGGAACGCTTCGCGAGGTGTCTAAGAAGCAGCTGCTCGACGCCGCCCATGCCTCAGACGCCGTACTGAAGGGCTTGGTGGAGAAACGCATCCTGGAGTTCTATCAGGTTGAGGTAGGCCGTCTCTCTGCCGACGCCGACGATGAGAGCCAGCTTTCGCTCAAGCCTCTGAGTGCGCCGCAGCAGCGTGCCATGGAGGAGATCACGGCGTGCTTCCGCGAGAAGAATGTCTGTCTGCTCCACGGCGTCACCTCCAGCGGTAAGACCGAGGTCTATATCCACCTTATCGACGAGGTGCTTCGTCAGGGTCGTCAGGTCTTGTATCTCTTGCCCGAGATTGCCCTGACCGCACAGATCACCGCCCGACTCCGTGCCGCCTTCGGCTCCCGACTTGGCGTCTACCACTCCAAGTTCCCCGATGCCGAGCGCGTAGAGATATGGCGCAAGCAGCTCTCCGACTCGCCCTACGAGATCATTGTCGGTGTCCGCTCGTCCATCTTCCTTCCCTTCTCGCGACTGGGACTGGTGATTGTCGACGAGGAGCACGAGAACACATATAAGCAGCAGGACCCCGCGCCGCGCTACAATGCGCGCAACGGTGCCACGGTACTCGCCTCAATGGCTGGTGCAAAGGTCTTGCTGGGCAGCGCCACGCCATCAATCGACAGCTGGTACAACGCCAGCCGCGGCAAGTATGGCCTGGTGACGATGACCGAGCGCTATCAGGAGATCAAGCTGCCTGAGATTCTTCCGGTCGACATAAAGGAGCTTCGCCACAAGAAGCGCATGGCGGGACAGTTCTCGCCGATGCTTCTCCAGATGGTGCGCGAGGCGCTCAGCGCGCAGGAGCAGGTCATCCTCTTCCAGAACCGCCGAGGTTTCGCGCCGATGGTGGAGTGCCGCACCTGTGGATGGGTTCCGCGTTGCAAGAACTGCGACGTCAGTCTCACCTACCATCGTGGCATCAATCAGCTCACCTGCCACTACTGTGGCTACACCTATCCGGTACCCAAGGCGTGTCCTGCGTGTGGCGGAACGGAGGTCGTGAGCCGTGGCTTCGGCACCGAGAAGGTAGAGGACGACATCAAGATGATATTCCCCGAGGCGTCGGTGGCGCGTATGGATCTCGACACCACGCGCACCCGCAGCGCCTACGAGCGAATCATTGCCGACTTCGAGCGAGGAAAGACCAACATCCTCATCGGCACCCAGATGGTCTCCAAGGGACTCGACTTCGACAATGTGAGTGTAGTTGGAATCCTGAATGCCGACACCATGCTCAACTATCCCGACTTCCGCGCCTACGAGCGTGCCTTCCAGCTGATGGCTCAGGTGGCGGGCCGTGCAGGTCGCAAGGGAAAGCAGGGCAGGGTGGTCCTTCAGACTCGCGACATCAGTCATCCAATCATCTCGCAGGTTATCGGAAATCGTTACAATGAGATGGTGGAGTCTCAGTTGGCGGAGCGTCAGATGTTCCGTTTTCCTCCCTATTATCGTCTGATATATGTCTATCTGAAGCATCGCGATGAGGCTCTTCTCGACCGTGCCGCCGAGACCATGGCCGCCATGCTCCGCGGTTATTTTGCGTCGCGAGTGCTGGGTCCCGACAAGCCCCCCGTTGCCCGCATCCAGACTCTCTTCATTAAGAAGATTGTTCTAAAGGTCGAAACGACTGCGTCGATGGAGCGTGCCCGTGAGTTGCTCCTGGCCGTCCAGCGTGCCATGCTCCAGGACCCCAACTTCAAGTCCTTGATGGTGTATTATGATGTAGATCCGATGTAGTT
>CAZKNB010000183.1:0-3372 GCA_964554075.1 uncultured Bacteroides sp. | reverse complement strand
AAATTGCTGAAATATTTTATTGAACTATTCACGTATAAAATTGTATCTTTGTAAAACATTATAAAGATTGCGCTATATGAAAGTATTATTGATAAACGGTAGCCCCCGTAAACAGGGCAACACATCTGTCGCTCTTGGTGAAATCGCCAAGCAGCTTGAATGCCAGGGCATAGAGAGCGAAATCGTTTGGGTAGGCAATAAGCCGCTGCGTGGATGCATCGCCTGCGGTGCCTGCAAGCAGAAGGGTGACGGCCGCTGCGCCTTCGACGACGATGTGTGCAACAGCATCATCAAGGAGATGGAGACATGCGACGCTGTAATCATCGGCAGCCCCGTATATTGGGGACAGCCTAGCGGACAGGCTCTCTGCGTACAGCAAAGAATGTTGTTTGCCGGCGGTAAGTATTTCCAGAACAAGCCTGCCGCTGCCGTATGCGTATGCCGTCGCGGCGGAAGCACAGCAGCCTTCCAGGCCCTGCAGATGCCGTTCCAGATGTGCAACATGCCGATTGTGACATCTCAATATTGGAACATCGCCTTTGGCCGTGAGCCGGGTCAGGCCGAACAGGACACCGAAGGAATGCAGACAATGCGTACGTTGGCCAACAATATGGCTTGGCTTCTGAAGAAGACTCACAATCTTCCAGCCGAGGATCAACCGGAGCGTGAGCCCTGGCAGCCAATGAATTTCATTCGATAACTTCTCAGCAATCCGATAGTCAGACCTCATCTGATTATCGGATTCTTTTTTTGCTCAGAGGTCAATCTGCACTCCTGAAGTCCCTCTCCTATCATCGCTTCTTCATCTGAAAGGCGACTCTCGGAGTTCCGTCGGCAACGTAGATGATGCCGCAACGCTTGAATCCGGCACGATCGATGGCCTTTAGCATCGGCGAATTGTCGGCATGAGTATCCACTCGGATATTGTCAATCCTGGTAAAGCAATAGTCCAGGCATCGCTGAAACACACCGGTCGTTGCGCCCGACGACGCCAGACGATGAATAGTGCCGTAGGGCTCATCGTTAAGCCATGCACCCTCAATCACCCCGTAGGTGGGGTCGTCACCAATTATAAAGGCGAACACAAAGAGGATTCTGCCATCTGAGTCTGTGTCGACATAGAGATTGCCATTGGCGATGTCCCGCAGCATGGACTCCTCCGACGGATAACCGTTTACCCACTGCGTAACATTTCCCCGCGACCGCATGAAGCGACGTGCCGATTCATAGATAGGCATTATCGACTCCAAATCCTCTGTTCTAGCATGACGTATCATATCAACAATCTCCTTCTAGATTTATTCTGTCCTATATTTTTCCCTTGCAAAGATACTCAATTTGCACGACACATCGTTACTTG
Organism: uncultured Bacteroides sp.; assembly: GCA_964554075.1. Classification (GTDB taxonomy): domain Bacteria; phylum Bacteroidota; class Bacteroidia; order Bacteroidales; family Bacteroidaceae; genus Bacteroides. The sequence goes on along the minus strand of CAZKNB010000183.1, from coordinate 2,012 downwards.
TTCCGCCAGAAGTAGGACAGCAACTGTCGACACGACCGCAAAAAGGTAAGTTACAACGCAATTCCGTGCAGAATTTGCTTCAATCCTTCATTTCACCTAAAACGTGCTGATATTCAACATAATATGAGTGAAGGATAGTATTTTCAGCTATCTTCCACTTATCTTTCACTCACAAAGAGCTGAGTCACTGTTAGTTGCAGGTGAAGGATAGGTATAATAATGGAGTGAAACATAGCAGTTATCCTTCACTTCTAACTATACTGAAAACGTGAACGTTAGGGGTGAAAGTGAAGGATATGGAGGATTTTTCGATAAAAAGCCGTAATATATGGTGCGAATAGTCCTGAAATAGGTTGACTGTTGAGGGATAAATCCGGAAACAGGTTTACCAGAAAAATTCTGAACCAGACGACAGGTCATTGCATGGTTCAGAATTTTTTTATCTAACCTTACGACGACTCGTCGTAAGGTTCACAATTTTTCCAACGAACCTTCCGATGAATCGTAAACAGGGAGAATAGAATTCCAAACAAGGAGAATAGAAATGTAAACTAGGAGAATAGAAATGTAAACTAGTGGAATGGAAAAATAAAGCAGTGGTTTACAAAAAAATCTCAATGGATAATTTTTCCAAAGCAGTGGTTTACGAAGCGTAAACTGCTACTTTCTTCGAAGCCGCCCCGTTTTCTCCCGCCAACAGTCATTGCACTATAATTGTAATTGATTACTTTTGCTTAATATTTCCTTAAGAGAGTGACTCGAGGAAGCAGCAACATAAGTGTGATAACGATAACGAAACTGAATATATGGATACAACATTTGGACTGCCGGGAATAGCAGAATGGATAAACAACTGGTTACTTGGAATGGGCGTGGACGAGCGTGCCGCCGCACATTCAGCATACCTCATACTCATCGGACTGATTGCCATCATCGTCATTCTGGCCGACATCTTCTGCCGCTATGGAGTGGTCAACATCATCCTGAAGGTGGTGGCCAAGACCAAGGCGACATGGGACGACATCCTCTTCAACCGCAAGGCGCTCAATGAGCTGAGCCACGTGGTTGCCCCCTGGGTACTCTATCTGCTGCTGCCGCTCGTGGTGGAGCAAGCGGGCATACTGGACTTCCTGAAACGTATGTGCATGGTCTACATCGTTGCCGTCCTGCTACGATTCGTGAACACCTTCCTCAACGGACTCTACACCATCTACAGCGACCGCGACGCCAGCCGAAACCGTCCGCTGAAGGGCTTGCTACAGACAGGTCAGGTGATAGCCTTCTGCATCAGCATCATCATAATCGTCAGCCTGCTGATCAACCGTTCACCGGCAGTGCTGCTCACCGGACTCGGTGCCTCGGCCGCCGTACTGATGTTGGTCTTCAAGGATAGCATCATGGGATTCGTGTCCGGCATACAGCTCTCCTTCAACGATATGCTCTGTGTGGGCGACTGGATAACGATGCCCAAATATGGTGCCGACGGAAATGTGATTGAGGTGACGCTCAACACGGTCAAGGTGCGCAACTGGGACAACACGATAACCACCATCCCGCCCTATGCACTTGTGAGCGACTCTTTCCAGAACTGGCGTGGCATGTCGGAGTCGAACGGCCGTCGCGTGAAGCGTTCGGTCAACATCGACATGAGTTGCGTGAAGTTCTGCACGAAGGAGCAGATTGAGCGATTCCGCCAGATGCCGCTGCTCACCGACTACATCAACCGTGCCACGAACGACGGCAAGCAGCTGACCAACCTAGGAGTCTTCCGCATGTATCTGACGCTCTACATCAACCATCATGCCGGCGTGAACCACACGATGATCAGCATGGTGCGCCAGCTTCAGCCCACAGCGATGGGTATTCCCCTTGAGCTTTACTTCTTCACGAAGGACAAGAACTGGGTGCCCTACGAGAATCTTCAGTCCGAAGTCTTCGACCACTTGCTGGCCATAATCGGCGAGTTCGACCTCAAGGTCTTCCAGTGCGGAGTGGTTTGTCAATAAAATCTA
>CAZKNB010000182.1:0-3383 GCA_964554075.1 uncultured Bacteroides sp. | reverse complement strand
ACCTGGTCGTTGCGTGAACGTCCGCTGTGAATCTTCTTGCCCACGTCGCCCAGACGGCGAGTCAGCAGGAGCTCCACCTGAGAGTGGACATCCTCAACGCCCTCTTCGATGACGAAGCGTCCCTCGCAGGCGTCGGCATATATCTTCTTCAGCTCGGCGAGAAGGATGTCAAGCTCCTCCTTCGTGAGCAGTCCGATAGTCTCGAGCATCGTGATGTGAGCCATAGAGCCCATCACGTCATGTTTAGCCAGGTAGAGATCCATCTCCCTGTCTCGTCCCACGGTGAAGCGCTCGATTTCCTCGTTCACCTGCACCGATTTTTCCCAGAGTTTCTGTGCCATATTCCTTCCGTCTCCGATTAATATTGAATTATAGCCAGCATCTCGACCATCTTCTCCAGGGCCTCGGTGAGCGGCTTCTGCACCATTGTCTTCATGAACGGATTGATCTCCATGCCGACAGTCACCTTCACCTTGCACTGTGTCTCAGCCAGCTCCACAATCTGGATCCACATGTTGAATGGCAGTGGCGAGTTGGCAGTGGCAAACTTGATGCACTTTGCGGGTTCTCTCTCGATGATGTTCAGCGTCAGCTGACCGATGTTGGGAATCTGCACGTTGAGTGAATCCTTGTCAAACGTGAGGCCCTGCACCTTGTCCTGCGGAAGTTTCTCCTTCAGTGACTCCAGGTTGTTCAGGTCCGACAGTTTGTTGTAGACGCTTTCTTGTGAGTAGGGTATAGTCTTTACGCTGCTTTCAAATTTAGTCATATTAATCTCAAGTATGTTGGTTAAGACGTTTATTTGCCGGTCCAGTGAGCCGGATCCTTACGCCATTCGTTCAGTGTAGCCACATCCTCGTCGTTGATGTAACCTGTGTTCAGAGCCACTTCGAGCACAGCCTCATAGTTGGTCAGTGTGACCAGCTCAACCTTGGCATTCTTGAAGGCCTCTTTAGCTACAGGGAAACCGTAGGTGTAAGCTGCAACCATACCGATAACCTCGCAACCGTCGCGACGGATGGCCTCTACAGCCTTAAGGCTGCTTCCGCCAGTCGAGATAAGGTCCTCGATGACAACAACCTTCATTCCCGGACGAAGCTCACCCTCGATAAGATTCTCAAGACCATGGTCCTTCGGAGTGGAACGTACGTAGACAAACGGCAGGTTGAGCGCATCGGCAACGAGGGCACCCTGCGGGATGGCACCGGTAGCAACGCCGGCAATGGCATCGGCATCTGCGAAACGCTCCATGACGAGGCGCGTAATCTCAGTCTTTACGAAATTGCGAAGCGATGGGTACGAGAGTGTCTTGCGGTTATCACAATAGAATGGTGATTTCCATCCTGATGCCCAGGTGAATGGGTTGTCCGGTTGAAGCTTAATAGCTTTAATCTTCAGAAGTTTCTCTGCAAACAATCTCTCTAACGTTTTCATATATTTTTCCTATTAACAGTTTATTTATTCGCAAAAGTATAGATTCTGACTGAAACGAGGAAATAAGTTGTATTAATTTTAAAGCGTTTTACGACGTTTTCTTTCTTTATCACGACTAATGTCTATCTTTGTGGTACGAAAAGTTCATTTAAAAGCGACATAGGAAAAAGAGATAACGCGATGCTACACATCTTAAAGAATATATTCGGTTACGATTCGTTTCGCCCGCAGCAGGAGGAGATCATCAACAACGTGCTGGGTCGTCACGACACACTTGTGCTTATGCCGACGGGCGGTGGCAAGTCCATCTGCTATCAGGTGCCGGCTCTCATGATGGAGGGGACTGCCGTCGTGGTCTCTCCGCTCATCTCCCTGATGAAGGATCAGGTTGAGGCTCTCAAGGCGAACGGCGTCAACGCTGCGGCGCTCAACAGTGTCAACAACGAGACTGAGAATGCTGAGATTCGTCGTGCCTGCATCACGGGGAAGCTGAAGCTGCTCTACATCTCGCCCGAAAAGCTTATGGCCGAGCTGGACTACCTGATGCGCGACATCAATATCTCGCTCTTCGCTATCGACGAGGCTCACTGCATCTCGCAGTGGGGTCACGATTTCCGCCCGGAGTACACGCAGATGAACATCCTGAAGCAGAAGTTCCGCGGGGTACCTATCATCGCTCTTACTGCCACTGCCGACAAGATTACCCGTGAGGACATCGTCAGGCAGCTTCGCCTGGAGAGCCCGAAGGTATTCATCTCCTCTTTCGACCGTCCGAACCTGAGCCTTACCGTCCATCGCGGCTATCAGCAGAAGGACAAGCATCGTGCCATCCTCGACTTCATCGGCCGCCATCACGGCGAGAGCGGCATCATCTACTGCATGAGCCGAAGCAAGACTGAGAGCGTCGCTGCCATGCTTGCCAGGGAGGGTATACGCGTGGGCATCTATCACGCCGGACTTGCTGCCGACAAGAGAAACATGACTCAGGAGGACTTCATCAACGACCGCATTCAGGTGGTCTGCGCCACTATTGCCTTCGGAATGGGCATCGACAAGTCGAATGTCCGCTGGGTCATCCACTACAATCTGCCAAAGAGCATGGAGAGCTTCTATCAGGAGATTGGCCGTGCGGGCCGAGACGGACTCCCCTCCGACACCGTGCTCTTCTATTCGCTGGGCGACCTCATCCTGCTGACCAAGTTCGCCGTCGAGAGCAATCAGCGTGAGATCAACGAGGAGAAGCTGAAGCGCATGCAGCAGTATGCCGAGGCCAATGTCTGCCGCCGTCGCATCCTGCTGAGCTATTTCGGTGAGACCACCGAGTGCAACTGTGGCAACTGCGATGTCTGCAAGAATCCGCCTGCGCAGTTCGATGGCACGATTATCGTGCAGAAGGCTCTGAGTGCCATTGTCCGCACCGATCAGCAGATTGGTGTGAGCACGCTGGTCGACATCCTTCGCGGCACCTTCTCGGCCGATGTGGTGGCCAAGGGTTACGACAAGCTGAAGACGTTTGGTGCGGGTCGCGACGTGCCCGGACGCGATTGGCACGACTACATCCTCCAGATGCTTCAGCTTGGCTATTTCGAGATTGCCTACGATGAGGCTAACCATCTGAAGCTGACGGCCAGTGGAAGCAATGTGCTCTATGGCCGAACTAAGGCCACTTTGGCTGTCATCGTGCGCGAGGAGCCCAAGGAGCGTGGTCGCAAGAAGAAGGCCATCGTCAAGCCAATTCCGTTCGACTCTGCTGCCGGCGAGGAGGATACTCTCTTCGAGGCTTTGCGCGCTCTTCGTCGCAAGTTGGCCGAGCAGGAGGCGATACCACCCTACATCGTGATGTCCGACAAGGTCCTCCATCAGCTTGCCGTAGTTCATCCCGTCTCTCTCGAGGGCTTCGGTGAAATCAGTGGCATCGGAGAGTACAAGAAGAATCGCTACGGCAAGGA
>CAZKNB010000181.1:0-3389 GCA_964554075.1 uncultured Bacteroides sp. | reverse complement strand
ACAAGGTGCTCTATAAATCAGCCGACGAGCTGCCTACCTACCACCTGGCAAACATTGTTGACGACCACCTGATGGAGGTGAGCCACGTCATCCGTGGTGAGGAGTGGTTGCCTTCGGCTCCGCTTCACGTGCTCCTCTACAAGGCATTCGGCTGGGAGGACACAATGCCGCAGTTCGCCCATCTTCCTCTGCTTCTCAAGCCGGAGGGCAACGGCAAGCTCAGCAAGCGCGACGGCGACCGTCTTGGTTTCCCCGTCTTCCCGCTTCAGTGGATCGACCCCAAGACAGGCGAGAAGTCATCAGGCTATCGCGAGGCAGGCTATCTGCCGGAGGCTGTCCTCAACTTCCTCGCTCTGCTTGGATGGAATCCGGGTAACGACCAGGAGGTGATGTCGCTCGACGAGATGGTGAAACTGTTCGACATACATCGTTGCAGCAAGGCGGGTGCCAAGTTCGACTACAAGAAGGGCATCTGGTTCAACCATACATACATCCAGCACAAGTCCAACAACGAGATTGCGAAGCTCTTCGAGCCAATCGTTCGTGAGCATGGCGTGACAGCGCCGTTCGAGACCATCGAGACAGTAGTTGGCATGATGAAGGACCGCGTGAACTTCGTACACGAGCTTTGGGACCTCTGCTCATTCTTCTTCATCGCTCCTACGGAGTACGACGAGAAGACAGTGAAAAAACGCTGGAAAGAGGACTCCGCTCAGCAGATGCGTGAGTTGGCAGAGGTGCTTGCAGGTGTTGAGAACTTCAGCGTAGAGGGTCAGGAGGCCATCGTTAAGCCATGGATCGAGGAGAAGGGTTATGGACTCGGCAACGTGATGAACGCCTTCCGTCTTACTCTCGTTGGTGAGGGCAAGGGTCCGCAGATGTTCGACATCTCATGGGTGCTCGGCAAGGAGGAGACTCTGGCACGTATTGCGAGAGCCATTGAGGTTCTGAAATAATTGCGACACAATGTTATACAATATAGCGATACTACTATACGATTTGGCGGTGCACATTGCCACACTTTTCAACCGCAAGGCGCGGTTGATGGTGCGCGGCCATTGGGCGGTCTACAGGCATCTTCAGGACAACATAGACCCCAATGCCGAGTACTTGTGGTTCCATGCCGCCTCGTTGGGTGAGTTCGAACAGGGCAGACCACTCATCGAAGCCATCCGCGAGCGCCATCCGCACTACAAGATTCTGCTCACCTTCTTCTCGCCTTCGGGCTACGAGGTGCGCAAGAACTATGCCGGTGCCGATGTGGTGTGCTACATCCCGTTCGACATAAAGCATCTGGCTAAGCGATTCATCCGCATAGCCAACCCGAAGATGGCATTCTTCATCAAGTATGAGTTCTGGCGCAACTTCCTCGACGAGCTTCATCGTCGCGGAGTGCCCACCTACAGCGTGTCGTCAATCTTCCGCAAGGATCAGATATTCTTCAAGTGGTATGGCGGCAACTATCGCAGCGTGCTTGGCGACTTCGACCGCCTCTTCGTGCAGAACGAGAGTTCCAAGGAGCTTCTGAAGGGTATTGGTGTGGAGAATGTGGATGTCGTTGGCGACACCCGTTTCGACCGTGTCATCTCCATCCGCGATGCTGCTAAACCGGTGGCGATTGCCGAGACCTTCAAGAATGGTTCGCGGGTGCTCGTAGCCGGCAGCACATGGGATCCAGATGAGGATATCATCATCAGTATGTTCAACTCACGTCCCGACCTGAAGCTGATTATCGCGCCGCACGTCATCGATGAAGCTCACCTGGAGCGAATCATCTCGAAGCTGAAGCGCCCGTACGTGCGCTACAGTCAGGTGAACGAGCACAGCCTTGCCGACAAGGACTGTCTCATCATCGACAACTTCGGTATGTTGTCGTCCATCTATCGTTACGGCGAGATTGCCTACATCGGCGGAGCCTTCAAGACGGGACTCCACAACACCCTCGAGGCAGCGGTCTACGGCGTGCCGGTCATCTTCGGTCCCGACTATCGTCGCTTCCAGGAGGCTGGCGGACTGATTGAGAACGGCGGTGCCTTCTCCATCAAGAGTGGTGAGGAATTCAACGCCCTGATGAACCGTTTGCTCAGCGACGACAAGTTTCTCGCTGATAGCGGCGCCCGAGCCGGGGCGTACGTCACGGACAATGCCGGGGCATCCGAAAAGGTTTTGAAATATATTGGACTATAAAAAATAAGAGAGAGCACCGATTGATGCTCTCTCTTATTTTATACTAATCTCAACAATGTTCTTCGTGTTGTCGTCCACACGGAAACGGTCATCGCTTCGCTCATTCACGAGCCATGCAATCTTGTCGCCGCAGCAGAGAATCCACTGCGCCTCCTTCTGCGCCAATGTGAACTTTCGGTCGGTCATGTAGTCGCTCACCAGCTTGCGTCCCTTCATACCGAATGGTACGAACCAGTCGCCCTTCTGCCAGTGGCGCAGGGTCAACTCCCCATTCAGCTTGTCGGCGTCGGCACACAGCGTGCCCCTGTCGCGCGGTATGTGGTAATCTGGTGTGCGTTCCATCTCGCGCCTTGTTATCTTCGGTATAGACTCATTGCCCTCCTCCTTTATCAGTAATAGCAGTGAGCGATCCTTTATGGCGCGCCATCCGTCCGATGAGCGGAACTGGCGTCCAGCCTGACCGCTGAGCGAGTCGAAGATGTCGCCGATCTGACGTGGGTTGAAGCTAAGTGGGTAGAGTATCTCGTGGAGTAATGCACGTGGCGACGGCTCCTGCAGCAGTTTTCCTATATCAATTCCGCCGTCGACTGTCACTCTTCGCCGTCCATTTTCTATGCCGCTGCGATAGACCGCCAACGCTTCGTTGACGCTATTCCCGCAGCTCGTGATGCTCTCCTTTACGGCAGGATTAATCTCCTGAAGCATAGGGATGATGTTCAGTCTGATTTTGTTGCGTGTATATTCGTCCACGAGGTTCGTGCTGTCGGTGACGTACTCCTGACCGAGGTTCGAGAGATACTCCGTGATGTCTGCTCTCGAAGCGCAGAGCAGCGGTCGTACGATGCGCCCGTTCTTCGGACGTATGCCTGTCAGTCCGGCTATGCCTGTGCCACGAATCAGGTTCAGCAGTATTGTCTCCACACTGTCATCCTTGTGGTGCGCTACGGCTATGTAGCTGGCTCCACGCTCCACGCGCAGCCTTTCGAACCAGTCGTAGCGCAGCTCCCTCGCCGCCATCTCGATGGAGAGTCGTCGCTCAGTGGCATATCCAGCCGTGTCGAAGTGTGTCTTGTGCAGCTTTACACCGAGCCTGTCGCACAGCTCCGTAACGAATCGTTCGTCTCTGTCGGACTCCTCGCCACGCAGCTGGAAGTTGCAGTGTGCCGCCTCGCATCTATATCCGGCGTCAATCATAAGGCGCA
>CAZKNB010000180.1:0-3428 GCA_964554075.1 uncultured Bacteroides sp. | reverse complement strand
CGCACTCCGTCGTTCGTACGTGGCGTGACTCGCCCAAGTAACATCTGGACCCGCGGCGTCTACTACGAGGGACTCATGGCTCTCTATGCCATCAATCCTCAGGATTCATACTACGACTATGCCAAGGGCTGGGCGGACTATCACGAGTGGGGCTTCCGTGGAGGTACAACGACACGCAACGCCGACAACTATTGTGCCAGCCAGACCTATATCGACCTCTATAACCTCTGCCCGGAGCCCGAGCATCTGCGCAAGGTGATTGCCAACATCAACATGCTGGTCAACACCCCGCAGAACGATGACTGGTGGTGGATTGATGCCATCCAGATGGGTATGCCTGTCTTCGCCAAGATGGGACGTCTGACCGGTGAGCAGAAGTATTTCGACAAGATGTGGGACATGTATGAGTTCACACGCAACCAGCACGGCGAGAACGGTATGTTCAACGCCAAAGAGGGACTCTGGTGGCGCGACAAGGACTTCGATCCTCCCTACAAGGAGCCTAACGGCAAGAACTGCTACTGGAGCCGCGGTAACGGTTGGGTCTATGCAGCCCTGGTTCGCGTGCTCGAGGAGATTCCTGCCGACGAGAAGCACCGTGCTGACTACGTGAAGGACTTCCTGGCAATGAGTGAGGCCATCAAGAACTGCCAGCGCGAGGATGGATTCTGGAACGTCAGCATGCACGACGAGTCGAACTTCGGAGGCAAGGAGTCAAGCGGTACATCGCTCTTCGTCTACGGCATGGCCTACGGCATCCGCACCGGTCTGCTCGACAGTAAGAAGTATCTGCCCGTGATGGCAAAGGCATGGAACGCACTCATCACCGAGGCTGTTCACCCTAACGGATACCTCGGCTACGTTCAGGGTACAGGCAAGGAGCCTAAGGATGGCCAGCCCGTCACCTACGACTCTGTTCCCGACTTTGAGGACTACGGCGTGGGCTGCTTCCTGCTTGCAGGCAGCGAGGTCTACAAGCTGAAATAGTCTTCTTTAGACGAAAAATAAACCGAAAATATTTGCGGAAGTGAAAAACTAATCCGTATATTTGAGCCCTGGATACGTCCGGGGCTCTTTTGGTATGTGGAGCTTCGGCGGCATCCGTAGAAAAAATGAAAAACAATAGATTACTATGAATGCAAATCTAAAAATGATTCCCAATAAGCTGGTGGGAATGATTGGAAAACCGGCAAAGGAGTTTACTAAACAGGACATTATCAATGTCATCGAGGAGAACGAGATCGAGATGGTCAACTTCATGTATCCCGCAGGCGACGGACGCCTGAAGACACTGAACTTCGTCATCAACGACCACGACTATCTGGAGTCTATCCTGACGTGTGGTGAGCGTGTCGACGGCTCAAGCCTCTTCTCGTTCATTGATGCGCAGAGCAGTGACCTCTACGTCATTCCGCGCTATCGCACCGCCTTCCTTGACCCATTTGCAGAGATTCCCACTCTGACCATGCTCTGCTCATTCTTCAACAAGGATGGAGAGCCGTTGCAGAGTGCGCCCGAGTACACTCTCCACAAGGCTTGCGAGGCCTTCACCGAGGTTACCGGCATGGAGTATTACGCAATGGGTGAGCTGGAGTATTACGTCATCTCTGAGGACGACGGAATGTTCCCTGCCACCGACCAGCGTGGTTACCACGAGTCGGCTCCCTACGCCAAGACCAATGACTTCCGCACCATGTGTATGTCATATATCGCCAAGACGGGCGCACGCATCAAGTATGGCCACTCGGAGGTGGGCAACTTCACGCTCGACGGCAAGGTGTTCGAGCAGAACGAGATTGAGTTCCTGCCCGTTCCTGCCGAGGAGTGTGCCGACGCACTGATGCTTGCCAAGTGGGTGATCCGCAACCTGGGCTATCAGTATGGCTACGACGTGACCTTCGCTCCGAAGATTACGACGGGCAAGGCTGGTTCCGGTCTGCACATCCACATGAAGATTGTGAAGGATGGAAAGAACATGATGCTTGATGAGAATGGAGTGATCTCCGACAGCGCACGCCGTGCCATTGCCGGAATGATGGACCTCGCAGAGTCAATCACCTCGTTCGGCAACACCAACCCAATCTCATACTTCCGCCTTGTGCCCAATCAGGAGGCGCCGACCAGCGTATGCTGGGGCGACCGCAACCGTTCGGTGCTCGTGCGTGTGCCGCTGGGATGGAGCGGACAGAGCGACATGGCAGCAATTGCCAACCCCGGTCAGGTGTCCGACCTGAGCGAGAAGGAGGGAAAGCAGACGGTGGAGATTCGCTCTGCCGACGGCTCTGCCAACATCTATCTGCTGCTGGCTTCGCTGGCTGTGGCTTGTCGCCATGGCTTCGAGATGGTCGACGCACTGGATGTCGCCGAGCGCTGCTACGTGGATGTCAACATCCACAAGGCTGAGAACCAGGAGAAGTTGAGTAAGCTGGCCCAGCTGCCCGACTCATGTGTGGCTTCGGCTGAGTGTCTGAAGCGCCAGCGCAACGTCTACGAGGAGTATGGTGTCTTCACCCCGTCGATGATAACAGCGACGATCGAGAAGCTCACCGGCTACAACGATAAAACTCTCCGCAGGGATGTGGAGAAGGATCCGGAGGCTCTGGAGGCGCTCGTCAAGAGCTACTTCCACTGCGGGTAATCATTATGAATTTAAAGAGAGGAAAAAGGGCGAGGTGTTTGCTTCGCCCTTTTTTTAATAAATAGGTATTTAAGAATTAAAGATGGAAAAGAACAGAGTAGAGGAGGCAGTGAAGCTCTTCAAGGAGGGTTACAACTGCTCACAGTCAGTGGTTGCGGCGTTTGCCGACGAGTATGGATTCACACGCGAACAGGCATTGAAGATGTCGGCATCGTTTGGTGGCGGCATCGGCAGGATGCGCGAGACGTGTGGCGCTGCCTGTGGCATCTTCATGCTGGCAGGCCTGGAGAAGGGCTGCGTGGATGGTGCCGACAACAAGGGCAAGAGCGACAACTACGCACTGGTGCAGCAACTGGCCGAGGAGTTCCGCCGCCGCAACGGCTCAATCAACTGCGGAGAGCTGCTCGGACTCAAGCCAAACCCCAACATCAGCCCAGATGCCGAGCTCCGCACACCCCAATACTACGCCAAGCGTCCATGCTCAAAGATTGTCGAAGAGGCGGCAACCATATGGACAGAATACATGGATGGCAAGCTCAATGCCGAAAAATAGATGGCTTTTCTTGCTGAGAAAAGAATGTTTTTGTAAGTTTGCAGACTTTTAAGAAGCTGGGGGCACGAGTAGCCCAGCGTGAAGTGCCGTAGCACCTAATCGTCTGCACGCCACGACAAATAAAGAATTAAAGGTTGAATAAAAACAAATAAGATATAGCCATGAGCAAGAAGTTTGCCGAGTATTCGCAGTTTGACCTCTCGCAAGTGAACAAAGAGGTACTGAAAAGATGGGATG
>CAZKNB010000179.1:0-3473 GCA_964554075.1 uncultured Bacteroides sp. | reverse complement strand
CTCGTGGTGAGTCTTCGACGACGTACGGCTATAGATGTCGAAAGAGATGCCGAACTCCTCGAAAGACTTCTTGATGAGAGAGTGATAGCGATCCACCACATCCTGCGGAGTGATGCCCTCCTTCTTCGCACGAATAGTGATGGGCACACCGTGCTCGTCGGAGCCTCCGATGAAGAGAACGTCCTCCTTTTTCAGTCTCAGATAGCGAACGTAGATGTCGGCAGGAACATACACACCTGCCAAGTGGCCTATATGGACCGGACCGTTGGCGTAGGGGAGCGCCGAGGTCACTGTGGTTCTTTTATATTTTTTCTCCATTTGATATAGTGGGTTTTTATTGTTATTCAGTTAGAAACTATATTACAATTCGCAAAGATAGACATAAAATTTTATCTACGTTGAGGCTGATATGTAAAAGATTCCTATCTGCTCTCTCCCCAGCTGCTTCTGTCGAGAATTCTGTAGCTTATTGCCTCTGCCAGATGGCTCGACTCTATCTGCTCGCTTCCCTCGAGGTCGGCAATGGTGCGCGCCACCTTAAGTATGCGGTCGTAGGCTCGTGCCGAGAGGTCGAAGCGCACCATGGCGCTCCTGAGCATCTTGATTCCCTCGGCGTCGGGCTGGGCGTAGAGTGAGAGCATCTTGCTGGTCATCTGCGCGTTGCAGTGGATTCCCGGATGCTCCCTGAATCGCTCCTCCTGAATCTTTCGTGCTGCCACCACGCGCTTGCGAATCTCTGCGCTGCTCTCCGAGGGACGTCGGTCGGACATCTTCTCGAATGGAACGGGTACAATCTCTATCTGAATGTCTATACGGTCGAGCAGCGGTCCCGATATCTTGTTGAGATACTTGCTGACCTGCCCCGGCATGCAGACGCAGGGACGGGTGGGGTGGTTGTAGTAGCCGCAGGGACATGGGTTCATCGACGCCACAAGCATGAAGCTGGCGGGATAGTTGACCGTGTACTTTATTCGTGAGATGGTGATGTGGCGGTCTTCGAGTGGCTGACGCAGCACCTCGAGCACAGCTCTATTGAACTCAGGAAGCTCGTCGAGGAAGAGTACCCCGTTGTGGGCAAGGCTCACTTCGCCCGGTTGCGGATAGGTGCCGCCGCCCACCAGTGCCACCTGCGAGATGGTGTGGTGAGGGTCGCGGAATGGGCGAGTGGTTATCAGCGACGTGTTGCGGCTGAGGCTTCCCGCCACGGAATGAATCTTCGTCGTCTCCAGACTCTCGGCAAGCGACAGTGGAGGAAGTATTGAGGGGAGGCGCTTTGCCATCATAGACTTACCGCTTCCCGGAGGGCCAACCATGATAAGATTGTGTCCGCCGGCGGCAGCCACCTCCAGTGCCCGCTTCACGTTCTCCTGTCCCTTGACGTCGGCATAGTCCATGTCGAACATCTCCTGATTGTTGTAGAACTCCTCGCGGGTGTTGACGACTGTAGGCTCTATGGTGCCCGTTCCGTTGAAGAAGTCCACCACTTGCGTCAGACTCTTGACGCCGTAAACCTTCAGATTGTTGACCACTGCCGCTTCGCGTGCATTAGCTTCGGGCACTATGATGCCCTCGAGCCCCATCTCGCGCGCCTTGATGGCCATAGGCAGGGCGCCCTTGATAGGATAGATGGCTCCGTCGAGTCCCATCTCGCCCATTATCAGATAGCGGCTCAGCGACTCGGAGCGTACCACTTCATACGAAGCCAGGATACCAATGGCCAGAGGAAGGTCGTAGGCTGCGCCCTCCTTGCGGATGTCGGCAGGCGCCATGTTGATGGTTATTGTCGACCTTGGCGTTGGGTATTCGTTCACCTGCAGTGCAGTCATGATGCGCTGCTGGCTCTCCTTTACGGCAGAGTCGGGCAGACCGACCAGAAAGAAGAGGCAGCCCGGCTTTGTGTTCACTTGAATGTTGACTAAGGTAGCGTCGATGCCCTGAACGGCTGCGCCCAAAACTTCGATAAGCATTTGCGTGTGTTTATGTAATTAGTTAGAGGTTAATTATCTCGTTATTGTTATTTAGTAATCTTCTTTTCCTTCTCCTTGTCCTCCTTGATGCCCCTTTCCACGCGGGCAGGAACACTGTCGAGCGGAATGTCGCGGGCCACAATCTTGCCCTTCGGGTTCACCAGGATGCTCATCGGGAGCGAGGTTACGCCAAACTGTTCGACGACGTCGGCGTTGAACATGCTCGTTTCGCAGCCCTGTTCCCACGTCAGACTGTCGCTCTCGCAAGCCTTGCGCCACTCTTCGAGGTCCATGTCGAGTGCGATGCCCAGCATTCCGAACTCCTTTTCGTTCTTCTTCATCTTCTTGTTGAGCCTGCGCAGAGCCGCGTTGTTGATTCGGCTTCCGCGGTCCCATGAGGCCCAGAAGGTGAGCAGCATGTACTTGTCCTTGAAGTTCTTGTTGCGGTTCACCGTCTCCCCCTTCAGGTTCTTCACGTTGAAGAGCGGTGCGTACTTGTCCTCCGAAGCACGTTTAGCCACCTTCAGCTGTTCGTTGAGCGTAGAGATCATGATGTTGTCGCTGAGCGAACCGGCCAGCTTGCCGACGATTGAGTCGAGCTGATCGGGGTTCATCTCGCCGTTGTATGCCAGGTAGCGTGTCAGCAGGTAGGCGCTTACGGGCGACGATGAATGTTGTGCAATGTAGCTCTTCACCCTCTTGGTGAGCGGCACGCGTTTCAGCGAGTCGGGATTGTTGAGAGTGTTCATCACGGCGCTCAGCTCCTCGTTGAGAGCATTACCCTCGACGTTGAGCGTCACCTTTTCGCCCTCAATCTTTCCCTCAATCTTGATCTTGTCGCCCTTGTCGACAAAGAGAGGGTAGGAGATGGCGCTGTTGAGTCGGAGCGTCATCACCGTCAGCGTGTCGACCGTCACTTTGTGGCTGAACTTGCCGTTCAGCGTCTCGATGGAGTCGATCTGCTCATAGTTGATGTCGTAACCAAAGAGGATTACGGAGGTTGTGTCGGGCTTCAGACCCTCAATCTCGCCCTCGATGGAGGCAACATTCTTATTGCGACTGCAGCTGCCCAGGATCAGAGCCATGGCAAGCAGCGAAAGGATATATCTCATAATCTTAAGATTGTTTTTACTTTTCAAGTAGCGAAAGTAATAGATAGAAGGGAACAAAAAAAGAGTTGCCGATGTTTTTTTTCAAAAACAGGGGCAACTCCTTAAATGTTTCTATATAGCGGTCGTGGTAGTCTAGGTCTACCTCGTAGCTATTTACTTAATGATGCTAGTGAAAGCTGAGTTAGTGAAGTACTTAGAGAACTCCAGGTCAGTAGCAGCCTTCTTAGCGAGAGTAGAATCAAGAGAAACAGCTTTCTTCAAGTTCTCAGTCAACATAGAAGTGTTGTTAGTTCTTGCACCGAGTACAGAGCTCAAGTAGTAAGTGTAAGCGTCCTTGTCAGTGATTGAAGAAAGAGTAGTGTTAGCCTTGTTGTAGTCCTTAGCAAGGATCTGA
>CAZKNB010000178.1:0-3474 GCA_964554075.1 uncultured Bacteroides sp. | reverse complement strand
GTTGTAACGTTCAGGATTCAGAGCATCATTCGCGGGAAGTATTTTTATGCCTTCAGAGCTCCATTTTTCCAAATTCCCGGCATCCTTTGAGATAATAACTCACGATAAGGCTGAAGCGGAAACGGCCTTGGGGATTGGGAGTTGTGGACTTGGAGAGATTCTCCTCGCGGGCAGAAGTATAGTCGGGACGGAGACGACGGAAATCTCGACGAGCCTGCCATACCGCCTTCGCATTGCCGAAATCGACCTTAGCGATGAAGCTGAACATCGCCACCCAATCGAGCAGACAACGCACACGCATCACACTGCCCAGCTCATCTGCCGGCAAATTCTTATAGAGCATCAAGAGGCTGTTGCGGAAATTGAGGTAGGTCTTGCGGGGATTCTCCTTCGAGAGAGTAGCACCACCGACATGATAGACCACACTCTTCGGCACGCATGCCAAGCCTCGTCCGCGCGAACCGAGCCTCCAGCAGAGGTCAATCTCCTCCATGTGGGCAAAGAATGAGGCATCGAGTCCGCCAGCCTCACGGTAATCGTCAAGACGGATGAAGAGCGTGGCACCCGTGGCCCAAAAGACACGGCAGGCATCATTGTACTGTCCGTTGTCGGTCTCAACACTGCTCAGGATGCGTCCGCGGCAGAAGGGATAGCCGTAGCGGTCGATGAATCCACCGGCAGCACCAGCATACTCAAACTTCTCGCGATTGTGCCATGAGAGAATCTTCGGCTGACACGCCGCCACCTCGGGATGGGCATCCATATATTCGGTCAGCGGCTTGAGCCAACCCTCGGTCACCTCGACGTCGGAATTGAGAAGAACGGCATAGCGCGCATTGACCTGACTCAGCGCACGGTTGTAACCCTCGGCGAAACCATAGTTCTCCTTCAGGTCGATTACCCTTACATCGGGAAACTCATCCTCAACCAGGCGAATGGAGTCGTCGGTCGACCCATTGTCAGCCATGCAGATCTCCACATCGTCGGCATACGAATAGCGAACCACCGACGGCAGGAACTGACGGAGCATCTTAGCTCCGTTCCAGTTGAGAATCACAACCGCTACCTTAAAACTCTTCTCTTCCATCATCTTTTATATATGTGTCTTTATGTGTCCTTTCTTTCTTATTCTACAATCGTTCCGCGGAGCGCAGTGCCATCCTCGTTCAGCTCCCCGAGCTTCACTCGCACCAGCTTATTGTCGAGCGACTGGTCGGCCTCAACCTCCACGCGAATATAATTGTCGGTAAATCCGTGCATCGGCATGCCATCCTTCGGGCGCTCCATCAGGACGGTCATCGTCTGCCCCACGTGGCGGCGATAGAAGTCGATGCGCTTCTCGTCGGAAAGCGCCAGCAGACGCTGACTGCGGCGATGCTTATCCTCAGCGCTCACCACGTAGTCAATCTTCAGGGCCTGTGTGCCCGGACGCTCGGAGTAGCTGAAGACGTGCAGCTGAGTGACGTCCAGCGAACTGATGAAACGGTAGGCATCCTCGAAGAACTGGTCGGTCTCGCCACGCGTTCCCACAATGACATCCACTCCGATAAAGGCATCGGGCATGAAACGCTTCACTGTAGCCACCTTTGAGGCGAAGAGAGACGTGTCGTAACGGCGGCGCATCAGCTTCAGAACATCATCGCTGCCCGACTGGAGAGGGATGTGGAAGTGAGGCATGAAGCGCTTCGACTTTGAGACGAACTCGATAATCTCGTCGGTAAGCAGGTTTGGCTCTATCGAAGAGATACGGTAGCGCTCGATGCCCTCGACCTCGTCGAGAGCCTTCACCAGGTCGAAGAATGTCTCGCCCGTAGTTTTTCCGAAGTCGCCGATGTTGACACCGGTGATGACAATCTCCTTGCCACCCTCGGCAGCAGCCTCGCGCGCCTGAGCAACAATCTCGCTGATCGACCCGTTGCGACTGCGTCCGCGCGCAAAGGGGATGGTGCAATAGGAGCAATAATAGTCACAACCATCCTGCACCTTCAGGAAGTAGCGCGTGCGGTCGCCTCGCGAACACGAAGGAGCGAAGGAGCGTATGTCCTTGGTGGCCGTCGTATGCGCCTCACCCTCGGCATGCTTCTCCAGATTTCCCAGATAGCTCATGATATCCTTCTTCTGCTCGGCACCAAGCACGAGGTCCACGCCCTCAATCTTCGCCACTGCATCGGGCTTGAGCTGCGCGTAGCATCCCGTAACCACCACGAAGGCGCCGGGATTCTCCTTCACCAGCTTATGGATGGCCTGACGGCACTTCTTGTCGGCCATCTCGGTCACCGAGCAGGTGTTGACCACGCAGATGTCAGCCTTCTCACCCTTGCGGGCTGTGCGCACGCCTGCCTCGCGCAGGGTACGGCCAATGGTTGATGTCTCCGAGAAATTGAGTTTGCATCCCAGCGTGTAGTAGACAGCTGTCTTATTCTGAAAAACGGTTGTATCTATCATTAAAATCCATATTACATTCAACCCGCAAAAATACACATTATATAATAAGGAAGAGGCAAGAGAGCCGTTAAAGGTGGTAAAAGAGGGGCGCAGCCGGGGTGGCGAAACGAACATTTTAGGCAGAAAATCTTTATTATTCAGAAGTTTGTAACTAATTTTGTCCTGTTTTAGAAATTTCATACACAATGATAAAAGAGAACTTCATCAAGCTCTACGAGAAGAGTTTCCGTGAAAATTGGGAGCTTCCGTGCTACACAGACTACGGTATGGACATCACCTTCACCTATGGTCAGGTGGCAGAAGAGATTGCCCGACTCCACCTTTTGTTCAAACACTGCAGCCTGCGCCGCGGCGACAAGATAGCCATCATCGGACGCAACAACGCCCGATGGTGCATCTCCTACCTGGCAACCATCACCTATGGTGCCATCGTAGTCCCAATCCTTCAGGACTTCACCCCCAACGATGTTCACCACATCGTCAACCACTCCGAATCGCTCTTCCTCTTCACCAGCGACGCCATCTGGGAGACGCTCGAGGAGGAGAAGCTCGGCGGCCTGCGCGGTGTCTTCTCGCTGACCGACTTCAGATGTCTGCATCAGAAGGACGGCGAGACCATCCAGCGATTCGTGAAGTATCTGGACGAAGAGATGGAGGAGAAATACCCGAACGGCTTCAGCCGCGACGACATCCACTATGCCGACGTCTCAAACGACAAGGTGATGCTGCTGAACTACACCTCGGGAACCACGGGATTCAGCAAGGGCGTAATGCTCACGGGCAACAACCTGGCGGGCAACGTCACCTTCGGCATCCGCTCGGGTCTGCTCCAGCGCGAGGAGAACATCCTCTCCTTCCTGCCGCTTGCCCACGCCTACGGATGTGCCTTCGACTTCCTGACAGCCACTGCCGTCGGCACCCACATCACGCTTCTCGGCAAGACACCATCGCCGAAAATCATCATGAAGGCGTTTGAGGAGGTGAAGCCGAACCTCATCATCACCGTGCCGCTCGTCATCGAGAAGATAT
>CAZKNB010000177.1:0-3496 GCA_964554075.1 uncultured Bacteroides sp. | reverse complement strand
TCCAGCTCATCAAGTCGCTTGCCGAGGCTGCGGGTGTGAAGAAGAACATCAGTCCCCACACCTTCCGTCACTCCTTCGCCACTCACCTGCTGGAGGGTGGCGCCAACCTCATTGCCATCCAGAACATGCTTGGCCACGAGTCCATCACGACGACGGAGATCTACACTCACATGGATTCCAACCGCCTCCGCAGTGAGATAATAGAGCATCATCCCCGCAACAAGATGTATCGTGAGAACCACAAATAGGTTGTGGCCCTCGCATCATTTAGAATCTTTCGCCGTACTCCTGCAGTATGCGGTCGAACATTGCGAATAGCTCATCGACCGACTCGGTGCGGAGCATTGCAATGCGAGTATCGCGGAAGTTGGGGATACCCTTGAAGAGAGGAGTGGCAGCAAGATGACGACGGATGTGAAGAATGCCACGACGCTCGTCGAGACGCTCCACGCTGCTCTTAACCTGCTCACGCAACACGTCGAGATACCATCCGAACGTCTCGCGTGGCAACAACTCACCAGTCGTAAGATAGTGCTTCAGCTCACGGAACACCCACGGACGACCGATGCTGGCACGACCCACCATTATGGCATCAACGCCATAGCGGTCGAAACACTCGCGGGCACGCTCGGGAGTAGTGACATCGCCATTACCGATGATAGGAATATGCATGCGCGGATTGTTTTTCACCTCACCAATCAGAGTCCAGTCCGCCTCGCCGGTGTACATCTGCGCACGAGTGCGGCCATGTATGGCAAGCCCGGCGATACCGCAATCCTGAAGCTGTTCGGCAAGATCAACGATAATCTTGTTGTTGGCATCCCATCCCAGGCGAGTCTTCACCGTCACCGGAATCTTCACAGCCTCGGCCACAGCCTTCGTAATCTCCAGCATCTTAGGGATGTTCTGAAGCATTCCGGCACCGGCACCCTTGCCGGCCACGCGCTTCACAGGACAACCAAAGTTGATGTCGAGAATGTCGGGACGCGCCTGCTCCACAATCTTGGCAGCCTCAACCATGGCGTCGGTGTCACGTCCGTAGATCTGGATGACCACGGGACGCTCCTCGTCACAAATATTGAGTTTCTGTTCAGTCTTGTTGACCGAGCGGATAAGAGCATCCGCCGAAACGAACTCCGTGTAGACCATGTCAGCGCCAAAGCGTTTACACATCAGACGGAAAGCAGCGTCGGTCACATCCTCCATCGGAGCAAGCAGCACGGGATATTCACCCAAGTCTATATCGTTTATCTTCATAATCCTGTTTTGATTAAGATATCATAATAGAGTCAAAAAATATGTGGCAGACTCCTTCAATATCATAATAACGGCGGCAAAAGTAAGGAAAAAAGTTTACCTTTGCGCAACCGTTTGCCTATATTAAGAGAGAAGACTCGATTAAGGGCAGAAGTATTAGAGAATTATAAAGAAAATGAACAGACATCCCGAAGACTTTGAGATAATGGCGCCGGTGGGCTCTCGCGAGTCACTTGCCGCTGCCATCAATGCTGGTGCCAACTCCATCTATTTCGGCATCGCCAACCTGAATATGCGTGCGCGCTCTGCCAGCACCTTCACCATCGACGACCTGCGCGAGATTGCAGCCACATGCGACGAGCATGGCGTAAAGAGCTATCTGACGGTCAACACCATCATCTATGACAACGACCTGAAACTGATGCGCGAGATTGTCGATGCTGCCAAGGAGGCGGGCATCTCTGCAATCATCGCTGCCGACGTGGCTGTGATGAGCTACGCCTTCAGCATTGGTCAGGAGGTGCACCTCAGCACACAGCTCAACATCTCAAACGTCGAGGCTCTCCGCTTCTATGCTCAGTTTGCCGACGTAGTGGTTCTGGCTCGTGAGCTCAACCTCGACCAGGTGGCTGAGATCTATCGTCACATCCGCGAGGAGAACATCTGCGGTCCGAAGGGCAAGCAGGTGCGCATCGAGATGTTCTGTCACGGAGCACTCTGCATGGCTGTTTCGGGCAAGTGCTACCTCTCTCTCCACGAGATGAACAGTTCTGCCAACCGCGGCTCATGCATGCAGGTCTGCCGTCGTGCCTACACCGTAAAGGACAAGGAGACCGACGTAGAGCTTGAGGTTGACAACCAGTATATCATGTCGCCTAAGGACCTGAAGACCATCCACTTCATGAACAAGATGATTGATGCCGGAGTGAGAGTCTTCAAGATTGAGGGACGCGCCCGCGGTCCCGAGTATGTAAAGACCGTAGTCGAGTGCTATCGCGAGGCTATCGAGTCGTACATGAGCGACACCTTTACCGACGAGAAGATTGCAGCATGGGACGAGCGACTGAAGACCGTCTTCAACCGCGGCTTCTGGGACGGCTACTATCTGGGCCAGCGACTTGGCGAGTGGAGCAAGAACTACGGTTCTGAAGCCACAGAGCGCAAGATCTACGTAGGTAAGGGCATGCGCTACTTCAGCAACATCGGCGTGGCAGAGTTCCTTGTCGAGGCTGCCGAGGTCAAGGTTGGCGACAAGCTCCTCATCACCGGACCCACAACGGGAGCCATCATCACCACCCTCGAAGAGGCACGCGTGGACCTCAAACCGGTCGACGTGGTCAAGAAGCGTCAGCATTTCTCTTGCAAGATCGACGAAAAGATTCGTCCGAGCGACAAGCTCTACAAGCTCGTTTCTACCGAAGAGCTGAAAAAGTTTAAGGGACTTGAGGAATAAAACGCACCAAAATAGTTCGTTATTCAGAGAAATTTTATTTCCTTAGCGGAGTGAACAACATAAACACGAACCTATGGGAAAGTATATCTATGAACTGAAGATGAAGGTACGCGACTATGAGTGCGACCTTCAGGGCATTGTCAACAACGCCAACTACCAGCACTATCTGGAGCACACGCGTCACGAGTTTCTCACATCTGTGGGAGCAAGCTTCGCCGAGCTGCACCGACAGGGCGTCGACCCCGTCGTGGCACGCATCAACATGGCTTTCAAGACGCCATTGAAGAGCGGCGACACATTCCTCTCACGCCTCTACCTGAGGAAAGAGGGAATCAAGTATGTCTTCTATCAGGACATCTATCGCGAGAGCGACAACCGCCTGGCGGTGAAGTCGACTGTGGAGACCGTGTGTGTCATCAACGGACGTTTAAGCAACAGCGAGTTCTTCGACGAACTCTTTGCCCAATACTTCAGCGATGGACAAGAGTGAACAAATCATAGCGACCATAGCCCTCAGCCATGTGCCGGGCTTGGGACGCACTCACCAGAGACAGATTATTGAGATGGCCGGCGGCGCGGAGCAAGTCTTCGCCCACCGCGAAATCTTCCGCGAGACATTCATCAGTGGAGCCTCGGAGAGCGTGGAGCGCATGCTCGACTGCCCCGAAGCACTCGAACGCGGACGCCGCGAGTATGAGTTCACAGTGAAGAACAACATCGACTGTCTCACTCTCGACAGCGAGGAGTACCCCTCACGCCTGCGCGAATGTCCCGACGCCCCTCTCC
>CAZKNB010000176.1:0-3504 GCA_964554075.1 uncultured Bacteroides sp. | reverse complement strand
TCGGCTAATATATGTTTTTATTTCCGGTAAAACGAAAAATCTGATGGAATTGTTTGGATATGGGAGATAAAAAACATCCCCACAAGCCAATACGTGAAGGCTTGCGGGGATATTTATAAGATATAAAGGTGTGCGGAGAATCACTCCACAATATCCATCTCGTCTATCAAGTGGCGGGCACCGGCGAACTTGTCGATGATGAACAGGGTGTAGCGGACATCAACCACAGCGGCACGCTGGGAAGAGGGACGGAAGGCAATGTCACCCGTCAGACCCTCGTAGTTGCGGTCGAAACCTGTGCCAATCAGTTCACCCTTGCCGTTGAAGACAGGACTGCCGGAGTTACCACCGGTGTTGTCGGTGTTCACAATGAAGCAGACAGGCATCTCGCCGTTCTTCATGGCGTAGCGGCCGAAGTCCTTCTGCTGATAGAGCTCCTTCAGCTTGGCAGGAACGACGAACTCACGGTTTGTCGGGTCCTCCTTCTGCATCACTCCCGCAAGAGTGGTGTAGTAGCTGTACTCCACACCGTCGGCCGGCTCGTAAGGCATCACCTGACCATAGGTGAGGCGGAGCGTTGAGTTGGCATCGGGATAGATGCCCTTGCCCTCCGACTTCTTGAGGTCCATCATGCCCTTCACCCACACCTTGTGGGCTGCGTCGTAGTTCTTGTTGGCATCCGCCATGGCGGCATTGGTGGCAGCAAGTCCGTCGTTTATGGAGCGTTTGAACTGCACCATGCAGTCCTTCTGGAGAGCCGAGAGCGACGGCTTGCGCGCGAACTTATCGAAGTTGTCGCGGCTGCCGAAGATGGAGCTGCTGAAACATGCGTCGATGAAGGCGTCGCTGTCGCCCTTGTAGCGTGAGTCAATCACGCCGAATATGCTGATGCGCTTCTCCGCAGGGATGTACTCCTTGTAGGTCTTCATCATTCGCTTACCCACCAGGCGCTCCACCTCGGGATAGGGCACAGAGGCGAAATACTTGTCGGCAGCTGACTTCAGGTCGGTCATGGCTTCCGCAATCTTCGACTTGTCGCCATCCTTGAGCGCAGCCTCGAGAGCAGCCACCGAAGGAATCTTCATGAAGTCGAGAGCTGTGACGAACGCCTCGCCAATGGCCTGCTGATGATACATCTCGTCCTTGCGCTTAGCAACGACATCGCGGATGGTGTTGAAGGCATCGCGATACTCCGTAGTCTTCAGGCTGTCGCCGATGGCGAGCAGACGCTCCTGCTGGCGGCGCTTAGTGTCGAGCACGTTCAGGCGAACGAGTCCCTCGTTCATGCCAATGGCGTTCTTCCAGTAGTTGGCTGAAGAGGCATACTTGCTGGCGTAGTGAATGCGTACGGCAGGATCCTTCATCATCTGCTCCATGAGCACCTCCTGACGTACCTCGCGCACGTGGTGACGCATGAAGTTAGTGGTCTGCATACGCTCCTCCACCTCGTCGGAAATCATGTAGCGCCAGTTGCGGCCAGGGAATCCCATGACGAAGGCGAAGTCGCCCTTCTCCACTCCACCAAGATTTATCTTGATGTGACGTTTCACCTTTAGAGGAACATTGTCCTTTGAATATGCAGCAGGCTTACCGTCGCGGTCGGCGTAGATGCGGAACATGGAGAAGTCGCCAGTGTGGCGCGGCCACATCCAGTTGTCGGTGTCGGCACCGAACTTACCGATTGATGAGGGCGGCGCACCCACCATGCGGATGTCCGAGTAGACAGTCTTCACGAACATATAGTAGCGGTTTCCGCCGTAGAAGGCCTTCAGCTCGAGGCGTGTGGCGGGAGTAATCTCCATGGAGTTCTCCTTGGCGAAGCGGTCCGCCACCTTCTCCAGGTAGGACGGAGAGAGGTAGTTCATGCCCGTAGGGTCCTCGTCCTTGGTGAGCTGCTGCTTCACGTAGTCGGTGAGGTCGAGGATGCGGTCGATGAAGGTCACGGTCAGTCCCTCGCAGGGCAGCTCCTCGCTGCGGTTCATCGCCCAGAAGCCGTCGGTCAGGTAGTCGTGGTCCACGGAGCTATGCTGCTGTATGGAGCTATAGCCACAGTGGTGGTTGGTCAGGACGAGTCCCTCGGATGAGACGACCTCGCCGGTGCAACCGCCGCCAAAGTGGACCACCGCATCCTTCAGCGAGATGCTGTTGTCGCTGTAGACCTCCTCAATGGGAATCTGCAAGCCGAGTTCCATCATAGCCGCAGCATTCTGTTCCTTGAGGTCGGTGAGCATCCACATGCCCTCATCGGCGCTTGCCGTGAGAGCTGTGGCTGTCATTAATGTTAAGAGTGCTATCTTCTTCATTATTATTCGGAGATGGTCAATTCGTTAATCAAGTGTGTGCAACCGCCAAGTTTCTCGAGGATGAAGAGCACGTAGCGTACGTCGAGGTTGATGCAGCGCTGCAGGTCGTTGTCGAAGTTGATGTCGCCGCTGAGTGACTCCCAGTTGCCGTCGAACGCCAGACCGATGAGCTCACCGTCGGCGTTGAGCACAGGACTACCGGAGTTACCGCCGGTGATGTCGTTGGTAGAGAGGAAGCAGACAGGCATCTCGCCGTTCTTCATGGCGTAGCGACCGAAGTCCTTAGCCTGGATGAGGCTCTTCAGCTTAGCCGGCACGTTGAACTCACGGTTGTTCGGATCCTCCTTCTGGAGCACACCGTCGGTGGTTGTGTAGTACTTGTAGAAGACACCGTCCTTCGGGCTGTACGGCTTCACGTTACCGTAGGTCAGACGCAGAGTGAAGTTGGCATCCGGATATGCCGGAGTAGGCTCGTTCATCTCACCGAGACCGCGGATATATGTCTTGTGGAGCGTAAGGAGCGGCTTGCGAGCCTCAGCGAGCTCGGAAGAGATCTCACTGATTTTCTTGCCCCAAGAGCGCACGTAGCGCACGTTGAGGTCGTTCTCGATGGCCTTAGCTGTAGGCTTCTTCATGAACTTCTCGAAGTTGGCTTTCGAAGCGAAGATTGAGTTGTTGTACATGTCGTCGATGAACTTGTCGTAGTCGCCCTTGTACTCCTTCTCGATGATTGAGTAGAAGTCCGGACGCTGCTCTGCAGGTACCTGCTCCGCATAGAGAGGGATGAGCGCCTTAGCCACCTTGCGGTCCACCTCGTGGTCGTAGTCCTTGTTGTGGATTCTGTCGAAGCTCTCCTGAAGATTCTTCAGGATGTCGTCAGCCTCAGCCTGGTTCTTCTCTGTGAGAGCCTTGCTCAGCTTGGTGAGTGCAGGCGACTTGAACTCGATGGCTGTGGCAAATGTCTCAGAGAGCATTGTCATCTGATAGAGCAACGGAGATGTCTTGGCAACAGCCTCGTCGATGCCGGCAATAACAGTCTGATAGTCCTTGTCGCCCTTCTTGGCAGCGAAGGCGTTGAAGTTGTTCTCAATCTCTGCCTTTGTGCCGAGCACATTGTTGTCTATGATGGCCTTGTTCATACCGATGGAGTTCTTCCAGTAGTTTGAAGAGCCTGCATACTTGTTGGCATACTGGATGCGAA
>CAZKNB010000175.1:0-3508 GCA_964554075.1 uncultured Bacteroides sp. | reverse complement strand
TCAAAGCTGGCTTTCACCCTCCACGAAGTTCTCGAGGAAGATGTTCTCACCATCGAAAACGGCATAGGAGAAGTAGTTGATCCAGTCGCCCAGAATCATCAGTCGCGACTGACGGTTCAGCATCAGGTCGAGCTCGATGTGGCGATGGCCATAGATGAAGTAGTTGATGTTGGGGTGCGACTTGAGATACTCCTTGGTGTAGAGCACCAGATACTCCTCGTTCTCACCCATATATGCAGGCTCGCGTCCGTCAACGCGCTTCAGTCGGCTATGTTTCGCCCAGCTCAGGCCAAGCTCCACGCTCCAGCGCGGATGGATCATTGAGAAGAGTCGCTGCAGGGTATGGCTGTGAAACATGGTGCGGAGCATCTTGAACTTGACGTCGGGGTCGCCCAGTCCGTCGCCGTGGGCCAGGTAGAACTCCTTGCCGTAGAGCTCAACGGTGAGCGGTTCGCGATGTATCGTGACGCCACACTCCTGAGTGAGATAGTCGCCGCACCAGATGTCATGATTGCCGGTGAAGAAGTGAACCTCCACCCCCATATCGGTCAGCTCGGAGAGTTTGCCCAGGAAACGCGTGTAGCCCTTGGGCACAACAAGCTTAAACTCGTACCAGAAGTCGAACATATCGCCCAGCAGATAGACTGCCGCCGCCTTATGCTTGATGCTGTCGAGGAAGTTGACCAACCGACGCTCCTGAGTGCGTCCGTGCTCAATGGCTCTTGAGCCAAGGTGAGCATCCGAGAGGAAGTAGATATTCTTCATAGCCATACGTCACATCTTTATATATATATTACATGAAGCCCAGCTCCAGCTTAGCCTCATCGCTCATCATATCCTTGTCCCACTCCGGCTCGAACACGAGGTTCACGTTTGCCGACTTGACGCCCTCGATGGCATCAATCTTCTGGCGCACATCCTCCATGATGAAGTCTGCCGCGGGACAGTTTGGAGCAGTCAGTGTCATGTCGAGAGTCACCTCCCCCTCGTCAGTCACATCAATCTTGTAGATAAGTCCAAGGTCGTAGATATTAACCGGTATCTCGGGGTCGTAGACAGTCTTCAGCACTGTCACAATCTTCTCTTCTATTTCAAATTTTGTCATATTCAAAAAGTTTCTTTGGACAAAGATAAATAAAATCCTAGAGTGTTCCTTCGTCGGCGAAGCTATAATAGCAACTTTCACAGATTATAACATGGTCCAGCAGGCGGATATTCATCGTTTCGCCCGACTTGGAGATGCGTTGCGTCAGGCTGCGGTCCTCCGAGCTGGGCTGATTGTTGCCCGACGGATGGTTGTGGACCACGGCTATCTGAGTGGCGTGGCGCAAGATTGCCTCGCGCAGCACGAGCCTCACATCGACGTATGTCCCTGCAATCCCGCCGGTGCTGACTCGTACCTTGTCAATCACCTTGTTGGACTGATTGAGCAGCAGCACCCAGAACTCCTCGTAGGGCAGGTCCATCAGTTTGGTGCGGAAGATGTCGTAGATATCCTTGGAGCAGCGCACCGCACGGCGCTCCTTGGCGGGAGTAGCGGCGCGTCGGCGACCAATCTCCAGTGCAGCCATCAGCGTAAGGCTCTTGGCGGGTCCCATTCCCTTAAAGCTGGAGAAGTCGTGAACGTCCCAGCGCGCCAGTTCGTTCAGGTCGTTGCCGCAGGAGTCGAGCATTCGGCGCATCAGCTCCACGGCGCTCTCATCCTGGTTTCCCGAACCAACCAGTATGGCCAGCAGTTCTGCGTCACTGAGTGCCTCGGCACCCTTCATCATCATTTTCTCGCGTGGGCGATCCTCAATGGCCCACTTGTTGATCGAAAGTTTGTTCGCGTTTTCCATTTTCGTTGGTTAGCTATCGTTTATATGTGTCTTTTCTGTATTGGTTAATTGCTATTTATAGAAGTTGCGGCTGAAGGCCTCAAACTCGCCCCGCCCCATCACGCATCGCTGCCAGAAGGCAATCAGGAAGCCTGTGCCATAGCCCGTCAGCTGGACATACGAGGCTGCTATGGCGTAGACGCCTATCTTCAGGCTGCGATTCCGGATGGCGGCATCGGTCATCACCAGCAGCGCGTAGAGCAGCAAGGGCAGCAGACTGTAGCCGCAGAAGATGGCACCAATCAGGAAGAAGAGTACACCCAGCGTGAAGGCTGCCGGCAACATGTGAACCAGCTTGAGCGACGAGGGATACTTCTTATATAGATTGATGCGCGCAATGCCCGAGTTGTGCACCTGCTTGAAAAACTTCTTCAGGTCGGTGCGACGCTTATGGTAGACCCACGCATCGGGAAACAGGCGGCAGGCATATCCCGCGTCGAAGATACGTATGCTGAAGTCGATGTCCTCGCCGAAGCGCATCTTCGAGAAGCCATTCAGGTGGCGGTAGACCTCCGCACGGATGCCCATGTTGAAGCTGCGCGGATAGAACTTATCCATCTTCTTCTTTCCCCCGCGAATGCCGCCGGTGGTGAAGAAGGAGGTCATGGAGTAGTTTATCGCCTTCTGCATGTCGGTGAACGAAGAGTGGGCGCGGTCGGGTCCGCCGAAGGCATCGGCAGGCTTGCGCTGCAACTCCTCCTCGACAGCCCTGAGATAGTCGGGCGGCAGGATAACGTCCGAATCGAGAATGATGAGATACTCGCCCGAGCTGCGTTCGGCGCCATAGTTGCGCGACTGTCCCGGACCCGAATTCTCCTTGAAGAAGTATCTGACATCCAGTCGGTCGGCATAGCGTTCCACCACGTCGCGGCAGCAGCGGGTCGAACCATCCTCGACGATGACCACCTCAAAGTCGCGGAAAGTCTGAGCCGTAAGGCTCTCCAGAAGCTCATCCACCTCATCGGGGCGGTTGAACACAGGCACTATAATCGAATATTTCATACGCGTTATATCTCGTTCATTTACGTTGTCCGCCGACAAATATACACTCATTTGCGGGATAAAAGAAGGGTGGACCCACCAAAAATAAGCGAATCCACCCGAAAAAGATTAATATGTAAGGCTGTTCCTCTTGATTACTTAGAAACGATGTCGAGAGTATCAGAAGCGATGAGCAACTCCTCATCGGTCGGGATGATACATACAGTCACCTTAGAGTCATCAGCAGAGATGATTGTCTCCTTGCCGCGAACGCCGTCGTTCTTAGCCGGGTCAATCTTAACGCCCATATACTCCAGACCCTCGCAAGCGCCTGAGCGGCAAGTATCCTGGTTCTCACCAACACCACCTGTGAAGAGGATGATGTCTACGCCACCCATTGCAGCAGCATAAGCACCGATATACTTGCGGATGCGGTAGTTGTACATCTTGTCGGCAACAACGCCCATTGGATCACCCTTAGCTACGTCAGCCTCGAGCTCACGCATATCGCTTGACTTGCCGTAGATACCGAGCACACCACTCTTCTTGTTCAGAAGGTTAGACATCTGGGCAGGAGTCAGATTCTCCTTCTCCATGATGAATGTAACGGCACCACCGTCGATGTCACCGGCACGAGTACCCATCATAAG
>CAZKNB010000174.1:0-3517 GCA_964554075.1 uncultured Bacteroides sp. | reverse complement strand
AGAATGCAACAACCAATGCCATCAAAAAAGGCAAATACAACTTCTTAATCATTTTGCTAAAATAAAATTATATATGTTTGTAATTTAATCACATAACACGTACTTCATGCGCGCAGGCATAGAAATTGAGGCAAAGATATTAATAAATAGGCTTATAAGTGAATATCGTCGACTATTTATCATATTTTAATAAAATATAACCTATGCTTTTCTCTTTTCCTTGCCGTAGAAGAACATGAAGTAGAATCCGATGATGATGAACGGTACGCTCAGCCATTGACCCATGTTGAAGGTCATGCCATCCTCGAAGCCCACCTGATTCTCCTTCAGAAACTCCACGAAGAAGCGGAAGGTGAAGATTGCTGCCAGGCAGAGACCGAAGAAGAAGCCTCGGTGAATCAGTTTGCCACCTCTTTTATATAGCCATATCATGACGAAGAAGAGGGCAAGATAGGCGAGGGCCTCGTAGAGCTGAGCCGGATGGCGTGGCAGCTGGTCGACGCGCTCGAAGATGAACGCCCAGGCCACGTCGGTCGGTTTGCCTATAATCTCTGAGTTCATCAGGTTGGCCAGTCGGATGCAACAGGCGGTGACGGGCGTTGCCACGGCAATCATGTCTACCACATCTATATAATGCATCTTCATCTTTCTGGCGTAGAGCGCAAGGGCAATCATCAGTCCCAGTGTTCCGCCGTGGCTGGCCAGTCCCTCGTAGCCGGTGAAGTGCCAGCTTCCGTCTGCCATGATCTTGATTGGCAGAAACATCTCTGTCAGATGGTTCAGATAGTAGTCGGGCTGATAGAAGAGGCAGTGGCCAAGGCGTGCTCCCGCCAGGATGCCTATGAAGCAGTAGAAGAAGAGTGGTTCGAACTTCTTCTCGTCAATCTTCTGCTGACGATACTCCCAGTGGACCACCATATAGGCGAGGGCGATGCCGACAGCCCACAGCAGTCCGTAGTATCTGACGGGGAATCCAGCCAGAGTGAACATCGCGGGGTTGGGATGCCAGTTGATGAATAGTAGCAAATTGTTCATTGTCGTATTAGTTTTAGGGATGCATCCCGCTGTGGGGTGCATCCCTCTGTTGTTACTCTTTTATACGTTGAAGCGGAAGTGCATGATGTCGCCATCCTCAACCACGTAGTCCTTACCCTCGACGTTGAGCTTTCCAGCCTCCTTGACGGCAGCCTCTGAGCCCAGCTCGATGAAGTCGTTGTATTTGATAACTTCGGCGCGGATGAATCCCTTCTCGAAGTCGGTGTGGATGACACCAGCACACTGCGGAGCCTTCCATCCCTTGTGGTATGTCCATGCGCGAACCTCCTGCACTCCGGCAGTGAAGTAGGTCTGGAGGTTAAGCAGAGAGTAGGCTGCGCGGATGAGTCGTGAAACTCCCGACTCCTCCAGGCCAATCTCTTCGAGGAACATCTGACGGTCCTCGTAGGTCTCCAGCTCGGCGATGTCTGATTCTGTCTTGGCAGCTACGACGAGGATCTCGGCGTTCTCGTCCTTGACAGCCTCGCGCACCATGTCGACATACTTGTTACCGTTTACGGCGCTAGCCTCGTCGACGTTGCAGACGTACATTACGGGCTTAGAGGTCAGCAGGAAGAGCTCACGTGCAATCTTCTGATCCTCTTTCGACTCAAACTGCACTGTGCGTGCCGACTTACCCTGCTCGAGGGCAGCTTTGAACTGCACGAGCACCTCGTAGGTCTGTTTTGCCACCTTGTCGCCGCCTGTCTGTGCCTGTTTCTGCACCTTCTGGATGCGGCTCTCGATGGTCTCGAGGTCCTTCAGCTGAAGCTCATAGTCGATGATCTCCTTGTCGCGGACAGGGTTTACGCTGCCGTCAACGTGGGTCACGTTTTCGTCGTCGAAGCAGCGGAGCACGTGGAGGATGGCGTCGGTCTCGCGGATGTTTGCGAGGAACTTGTTGCCCAGACCTTCACCCTTGCTTGCGCCCTTGACGAGACCTGCGATGTCGACAATCTCTACCGTAGTAGGTACGATGCGCTGCGGGTTGACCAGCTCAGCCAGCTTGTTGAGTCGCTCGTCTGGTACGGTGATAACGCCCACGTTAGGCTCGATTGTACAGAACGGGAAGTTAGCCGCCTGCGCCTTAGCGTTGGATAAACAGTTAAAAAGGGTGGACTTACCTACGTTCGGAAGTCCTACTATACCACATTGTAAAGCCATTATTCTTTATTATCAGTTTATTAAATGCGTGCAAAGATACACATTAATATGCAAGTATGGAATATCTTAAGTGCCGAATTTTCATCTTCATAGGGGTGTTGCGTATTCTGCATCACCATTTTGTAGCACTAAATTTACCATATCAGCGGTATTTCCCATCTCCGCCACACCCTTTATCTTTGCAATGTTGATTCAAGCCAACGGCGGGAGTCAGCAGAGATAAAAAGATAAGATAAACAAGATTAAAAAAACAGTTATCATTAAAGAATACTATTATGGGAAAGATTGCAAAACGCCTGACAGACCTTGTCGGCAACACTCCGCTTCTGGAGTCAACTAACTTCAACAAGAGTAAAGACCTTAAAGCAACTCTGTTGCTGAAACTCGAGTATTTCAACCCCGCTGGTAGCGTGAAGGACCGTATCGCTCTCGCAATGATTGAGAGTGCCGAGGCCGACGGACGCCTGAAGCCGGGTGCATCTATCATCGAGCCGACAAGCGGTAACACTGGTGTGGGACTTGCTTTCGTAGCTGCTTCAAAGGGATATAAACTGACTCTGACCATGCCTGATACGATGAGTATCGAGCGTCGCAATCTTCTTAAGGCTCTGGGTGCACAGCTTGTTCTTACTCCGGGTGCTGAGGGTATGAAGGGTGCCATTGCCAAGGCTGAGGAGCTCCGCGCTGCTACTCCGGGTTCAGTGGTACTTCAGCAGTTCGAGAATCCAGCCAATCCTGCCAAGCATGAGGCTACAACTGGTCAGGAGATCTGGCGCGACACCGATGGTAAGGTTGACATCTTCGTTGCCGGTGTTGGTACTGGTGGTACAGTAACTGGTGTTGCCCGTGCGTTGAAGGCTCACAATCCTAATGTTAAGATTGTTGCCGTAGAGCCTGCTTCTTCACCGGTTCTTTCTGGTGGTAAGTCTGGTCCTCACAAGATTCAGGGTATCGGTGCCGGCTTCGTTCCTAAGATCTACGATGCATCGGTTGTCGATCAGATTATTCCTGTTGAGAACGATGATGCTATCCGCACTAGCCGTGAGCTTGCGTCAAGTGAGGGTTTGTTGGTTGGTATCTCTTCTGGTGCCGCAGCCTATGCAGCTTCTCAGTTGGCCAAGTTGCCCGAGAATGCTGGCAAGACTATCGTTGCTTTGCTTCCGGATACTGGTGAGCGTTATCTCTCAACGATTCTTTATGCGTTCGACGAATATCCTCTTTAATCCTATAAACCGTATAAGTGTGGCCATTATTTAGGGGTACATCATCTGGCCACGCCTCATCAAGGAGTCGCAATCAAGATTGCGGCTCCTTTTTT
>CAZKNB010000173.1:0-3519 GCA_964554075.1 uncultured Bacteroides sp. | reverse complement strand
ACAGATAGTTTGTCTGAGCAGGATACTCGGCAGCAAGTGTATCAATCTGCTTAACCACAGGAACGATACCCTTCTGCTTGCGGTAGTTGCGGACCATCAGGATGCCATCCTCCATGTCGCCGTCGTAGCCAATGGCACGAGCCACCTGGAAGTCGGAGAATCCCTGAACCTTAGCCTTGCGCAGGAGTTCGGTGTCGAGGTCGGCAATCTGCTTGTGGTTGTTGCCCCAGTTGTGGAGCTCCTCGCTGGTGCGCATGATGTTCATGAGCTTCTGGAGGAACCACTTATCAATCTTAGTGAGGTCGTGCACCTGGTCGATGGTGTAGCCCGCACGGAATGCCTTTGAGATGACAAAGATACGCTTATCGGTCGGCTCACGCAGTGCCTTGTCGATGTCGGGGATGACGAGCTCACGGTTCTCAACGAATCCGTGCATGCCCTGACCGATCATGCGGAGACCCTTCTGGATAGCCTCTTCGAAGGTACGTCCGATGGCCATCACCTCACCTACCGACTTCATTGAAGAGCCAAGCTCCTTGTCCACGCCGTGGAACTTACCGAGGTCCCAACGAGGAATCTTGCAGACAACGTAGTCGAGCGCAGGCTCAAAGAATGCACTTGTAGTCTTTGTTACAGAGTTCTTCAGGTCGAAGAGACCGTAGCCCAGACCGAGTTTCGCAGCAACGAAGGCCAATGGATAACCTGTAGCCTTTGAAGCGAGGGCTGACGAACGGCTCAGACGAGCGTTCACCTCGATGACGCGGTAGTCCTCTGACTCGGGGTCGAAGGCATACTGCACGTTACACTCACCCACGATGCCGATGTGGCGGATGATGCGGATGGCCAACTCGCGCAGCTTGTGGTACTCGCTGTTGGTGAGTGTCTGCGACGGAGCGATGACGATAGACTCACCGGTGTGGATGCCGAGCGGGTCGAAGTTCTCCATGTTGCAGACTGTGATACAGTTGTCGAAGCGGTCGCGTACAACCTCGTACTCCACCTCTTTCCAGCCGCGGAGCGACTTCTCGATGAGCACCTGCGGAGAGAATGAGAAGGCCTTCTCAACGAGCACGTTGAGCTGCTCCTCGTTGTCGCAGAAGCCTGAGCCAAGTCCGCCGAGCGCGTAAGCAGCACGGACGATGACCGGATAGCCCAGTTCGGCAGCGGCACGACGTGCGTCGGCAGCGTTCTCCACAGCCTCACTCTTTATTGTCTTAACATTGATTTCGTTCAGTTTCTCCACGAAGAGCTCACGGTCCTCGGTGTCGATGATGGCCTGTACCGGAGTACCCAGCACCTGCACATTGTACTTCTCAAGGATGCCGTTCTCGTAGAGGTTCACACCACAGTTGAGCGCTGTCTGACCACCGAAGGCAAGCATGATGCCGTCCGGCTGCTCCTTCTGGATGACCTTCTCCACGAAGTATGGAGTGACAGGGAGGAAGTAGATCTGGTCTGCCACGCCCTCGCTTGTCTGCACTGTAGCGATGTTCGGGTTGATAAGAATGGTCTCGATACCCTCCTCTTTCAAGGCCTTGAGAGCCTGTGAACCGGAGTAGTCGAACTCACCTGCCTCACCGATTTTCAGGGCACCGGAACCCAACAATAACACTTTCTTTATACTATTATTCTTTTCCATATCGGTCGGCTTTATTTAATCAAGTTTACAAATTCGTCGAAAAGGAACTCGGTGTCAGTAGGTCCGCTGGCAGCTTCCGGGTGGAACTGTGCAGAGAACCATGGGTTCTTCTTATGCTTGATACCCTCGTTTGAGCCGTCGTTCATGTTGATGAAGAGTGGCTCCCAGTCTGTGCCGAGTGTATTGTTGTCCACAGCGTAACCGTGGTTCTGAGATGTGATGAAGCAGCGGTTTGTGCCCACCATTCTCACTGGCTGGTTGTGGCTGCGGTGACCATATTTCAGTTTGTAGATTTTCGCTCCGCCAGCCTTAGAGAGCAACTGGTTGCCCATGCAGATACCGAAGATAGGGAGCTTCTCGTTCTGCATTGCCTTGCGGATGTTCTGTACGGCAGCATCGCATGTGTCGGGGTCGCCCGGGCCGTTTGAGATGAAGAGTGCGTCGAACTCTAAGGAGTTGAAGTCGTAGTTCCAGGGCACGCGGATCACCTCGACGTCGCGCTTGAGCAGGCAGCGGATGATGTTGGTCTTCACACCGCAGTCAACGAGCACGACCTTCTTCTTGCCCTTGCCCTCGTTGTAGCGAATCACCTCCTTGCAGCTCACCTTGTCAACGTAGTTGATTCCGGCATAGGTAGCCTCTGGGATGTTGTCCGGCTCATCGTCGAACACAATCTTGCCCATCATCACACCATGCTCACGCAACACCTTGGTCAGCTCACGAGTGTCGATGCCCGTGATGCCCGGCACCTGCTCACGCTTCAACCAGTCGGCGAGGCTCTCCACTGCGTTCCAGTGGCTGTACTCCTCCGAGTAGTCGCTCACGATGATTGCCTCGGCGTGAATCTTCTCGCTTTCCATAAATGTAGCCAAGCCGTTAGATTCAATTGTAAATGGTGGTACACCGTAGTTACCTACCAGCGGGTAGGTAAGTGTCATCAATTGTCCGGCATAAGAAGGGTCAGTAAGACTCTCCGGATATCCTGTCATGGCAGTGTTGAAGACAACCTCACCTGCCACCGGCTTTTCGTAGCCAAACGACTTACCATGGAACTGGCTCCCGTCGTCAAGGATTAAAGTTACATTTCTCATCTACTTCTATTATTGTGCGAATGTGTCAATAGGCAAATCTTCACCGCCTGCTGAAGGCGGCTAAAAACATCTGCTTATTGACACATCTATTCATATATATTATTAATCAAAATTGGTAAACTTGCTCAATATAGTTTATGAAAGCTTCGTTGAGCATCTTCACGCCACCCGGTGTCGGGTAGTCGCCGCTGAAGTACCAGTCGCCCGTATGTTTCGGACAGGCTTCGTGGAGTCCTTCGAGCGGTTGATAGACAATCTCAACCTTGGCTTTCGTCCCCTCAGGAGTGAGCAGCTCCACCATCTTGGCGGAAATCTCTTCGTCGGTGAACGGGGCGTATATCTCTTTCACATAATTGACCATCTGCTCCTTCGGGAGTCCGACCTGTGCCTTCGACTTACGATAGGCTTCGGAGATGATGTCCGTCTGTCCACGATCCTTGAGCAGTGCCATGGCAGCCTTGAATGCGATGAACTCACTCATCTTAGCCATGTCAATGCCGTAATAGTCGGGGTAGCGCACCTGCGGCGATGAGCTGACAATGACTATCTTCTTCGGTCCCAGACGGTCGAGGATGCTGATGATGCTCTGCTTCAGCGTCGTACCACGTACGATGCTGTCGTCTATCACCACCAGGTTGTCCACACCAGCCTCAAGGCTACCATACGTAATGTCATACACGTGCGCTGCCAGATCGTTGCGGCTGTTGCCCTCGGCGATGAACGTACGGAGCTTGATATCCTTTATCGCCACCTTCTCGCTGCGAACGCGGTGAGAGAGAATCTTCTGAA
>CAZKNB010000172.1:0-3525 GCA_964554075.1 uncultured Bacteroides sp. | reverse complement strand
ACCTCGATTTTCTATTAATTTGCAAGAAAAGGGAAAGATTTTGCGATAATTGTTTGGTGGTGTGGCGCTGAAACTTTACTTTTGTCGCAAATAAACGAAAATATGAATTATAGAGCCGCAAACCATCATCATCATCATTTACCTAACGAATAATTCGGTGGGCTGATGCGATGTTGTGTTAAGGCAATGGCATACAAGAGAGGTTTACCGAATGTGGTAAGCCTCTCTTTTTTGTTACGAATAATCAAAAATATTTAGATATCATGTTAAGAATAGCAGTACAGTCAAAGGGCCGCCTCTACGACGAGACTATGGCCCTCTTCGATGAAGCCGACATCAAACTTAGCTCGGCTAAACGCACTCTCCTGGTGCAGTCGACCAACTTCCCAGTTGAAATTCTCTTCCTTCGCGATGACGACATCCCGCAGTCAGTGGCTTCCGGCGTTGCCGACCTTGGCATCGTGGGCGAGAATGAGTTCGTGGAGCGACAGGAGGACGCAGAGATTGTCCGCCGTCTGGGCTTCAGCAAGTGCCGCCTCTCACTCGCCATCCCCAAGGATGCCGACTATCAGGGAGTGGAGTGGTTCAACGGCAAGAAGATTGCCACATCATACCCCGGAATCCTCAATAGCTACATGAACGAAAAGGGCATCAAGGCCGACGTTCACGTGATCACCGGCTCGGTGGAGATTGCCCCGGGTATCGGTCTCGCCGACGCCATCTTCGACATCGTAAGCTCGGGCTCAACTCTCGTCAGCAACCGCCTGAAGGAGGTTGAGGTGGTGATGCGCTCCGAGGCCCTTCTCATCGGCAACAAGGCTATGAGCGAGGAGAAGAAAGAGGTGCTCCGCGAGTTGCTCTTCCGCATCGAGGCGGTGAAGACTGCCGAGGACAAGAAGTACGTGCTGATGAACGTGCCCAAGGAGAAGTTGAACGACGTGGTGGCAGTGCTCCCCGGAATGAAGAGTCCGACGGTGATGCCGCTGGCTCAGGAGGGATGGTGCTCCGTCCACACCGTGCTCGACGAGCAGCGTTTCTGGGAGATCATCGGTAAGCTGAAGGCGCTGGGTGCCGAGGGCATCCTGGTGCTGCCTATCGAGAAGATGATTGTGTGAGACTGACCGAGATTGTATAGTACTAGTTTTTTTGAAGGTATAAGAAAGAGATGGAACTGATAGATTTTCCTGAAAGAGATAGTTGGAAGGAGATACTTCGTCGCCCTGTGCTCAACACTGAGAGCCTGTTTGCGACGGTACGCACCATTATAGACCGTGTACGCACGGAGGGCGACAGCGCGGTGCTGGAGCTGGAGAGTAAGTTCGACAAGGTGGAGCTGGCTACGATCGTGGTCAGCGAGGAGGAGTTCGCCGAGGCTGAGGGTCTGCTCGACGCTGAGCTGAAGGACTCCATACGTGCCGCTGCCAAGAACATCGAGGCTTTCCATGCCGCTCAGCGATTTGAGGGAAAGAGGGTGGTGACCTCGGAGGGCATCACCTGCTGGCAGAAGGCTGTGGCCATCGAGAAGGTGGGACTCTACGTGCCGGGTGGCACTGCGCCACTCTTCTCCACGGTGCTGATGCTGGCTTTGCCTGCCAAGATTGCGGGCTGCGGCGAGGTGGTGCTCTGCACCCCTCCGGGACGCAACGGCAAGGTACATCCCGCCGTGCTCTTCGCCGCTCGTCTGGCTGGCGTGAAGCAGGTGTTCAAGGCTGGCGGCGTGCAGGCTATCGCGTCGATGGCCTACGGAACGGAGAGCGTGCCCAAGGTGTACAAGATCTTCGGTCCGGGCAACCAGTATGTCACTGCTGCCAAGCAGCTGGTGAGCCTGCGCGACGTTGCCATCGACATGCCGGCGGGTCCGTCGGAGGTCGAGGTGCTGGCGGACGCCACAGCCAATCCGGTCTTCGTCGCTGCCGACCTCATCTCGCAGGCAGAGCACGGAGTGGACAGTCAGGCGGTGCTGGTGACCACCTCCAAGGAGCTTCAGCTGGCCGTCAAGGCTGAGGTGGAGCGTCAGCTGGCAGAGCTGCCGCGCTGCGAGATTGCAGCCAAGTCGCTCGTCAACAGCAAGCTGATCCTGGTGGCAAACATGGAGGAGGCCATCGAGCTTACCAACGAGTATGCGCCCGAGCACCTCATCATCGAGACTGCCAACTACATGGAGCAGGCGGAGAGAGTGACCAACGCGGGTTCGGTCTTCCTGGGCAACTACTCGCCCGAGAGTGCCGGCGACTACGCTTCGGGCACCAACCACACACTGCCTACAAACGGCTATGCAAAGGCCTACAGCGGTGTGAACCTGGATAGCTTCATCCGCAAGATTACCTTCCAGGAGCTGACAGCCGAGGGCATCAGCCGAATCGGAAGGGTGGTGGAGACGATGGCTGCCAACGAGAGCCTGGACGGACACAAAAATGCGGTGAGCGTGCGTCTCGCCGAGATTAACAAGAAATAAGAGACAAGAGATATGAAACCATTGGAACAGCTTACCAGAGCCAATATCCGAGCTCTGAAACCATATTCTTCGGCGCGCGACGAGTATAAGGGCGTGACGGCGTCGGTCTTCCTCGACGCCAACGAGAACCCCTACAACGCTCCGAACAACCGCTATCCCGACCCTTTGCAGTGGGACCTGAAACTGGAGATCTCGCGCATCAAGGGTGTTGCTCCCGAGCGCATCTTCCTGGGCAACGGCAGCGACGAGGCCATCGACCTCCTCTTCCGTGCCTTCTGTGAGCCGCGCGAGGACAACGTAGTGGCCATCGACCCTACCTACGGAATGTATCAGGTGTGTGCCGACGTCAACGATGTGGCCTATCGCACCGTGCTGCTCGACGAGAACTTCGGCTTCGACGCCGGTGCCCTGCTGGCTCTGACCGACGAGCATACGAAGCTCGTGTTCCTCTGTTCGCCTAACAATCCTACGGGCAACAACCTGCCTAAGGAGGAGATAGAGCGCGTCCTGAGGGAGTTTCAGGGACTCGTGGTGGTGGACGAGGCGTATGCCGACTTCAGCGATGCCGAGGGCTTCCTGGGTCGCCTGGACGAGTTCCCCAACCTGGTGGTGCTGCGTACCTTCTCGAAGGCGTGGGGATGTGCTGCCATCCGCTTGGGAATGGCGTTTGCATCGGCTGCCATCATCGACATCATCAACAAGATTAAGTATCCCTACAACGTGAACCGCCTCACTCAGCAGAGTGCGATGGAGATGCTTCAGCGCTACTACGAGATTGAGCGCTGGGTGAAGACGCTGAAGGAGGAGCGCGACGCGCTGGTGGAGAGGTTTAAGTCGCTGCCGTGCGTGGAGCATGTCTATCCGACTGATGCCAACTTCTTCCTGACGCGCGTGACCGATGCTCCCGCCATCTACAACTATCTGGTGTCTGAGGGTATCATCGTCCGCAACCGCCACAACGTGACGCTCTGCAAGAACTGCCTGCGTGTGACGGTGGGTACGACGGGAGAAAACAACAAGCTGGTAGAGGCGCTGGGTCGCTACGCGACAAAGTAGTAAGTAGTAAGTAG
>CAZKNB010000171.1:0-3542 GCA_964554075.1 uncultured Bacteroides sp. | reverse complement strand
CGCCAGACTTATAACCAAGCATGAAGAGGTCCTTGCTCTCCGGAGTGTAAGCTGAGTAGCTACCGATGAGCTTGTTAGCCTCCTCTGTGCAACTTGGGTCAACAGCCTTAGCTCTCTGAAGCTTGTCGATGGCAGCCCAGAAAGTACACTTGTTCAGGATAGGCTCGTCGTTCCACTTATAGTTACCTGCATAGAGAGTAGCGATAAGGATGTATGGAGCACCATAGTTCTCGTTGAAGCTGATAGCCTTCTGAGCGTAAGAGCGTGCCTGTGAGAGCTGCTTCTTAGAAGCAAGCACGTTGGCAGCCTTGTAAGCTGTCTCTGCCTTCTTCTTAGAATCTGTCTCCTGCTGGATGGCAGCGTCGAAGAACTTAACGGCACCGCTGATATCACCCTTCTTGAACGCCATTGCAGCGCAACCGAGGGCAGCGTCAGCACTTGGCTCAATCTCGTAAGCGTAGAGTGAAGCCTGCTGATAAGCGTCGTTGTCACGGCAACCCATCATAGCCATCACCTTGATGATATCCTTCAGAGTCTCGAGGTTGTTCTTGTTAGCCTCAACCTTCGGAGCGTAGATATTCTCGAGTGACTCGCAAGTAGCCACACCGCTGTTGATGAACTGAGCGTCGAGGTTACCGCGAACTGTCTCGTAGCCAGCCTTTGTAGCCTCCTTAGTAGCAGCAGCGATGGCAGCGTCAGCATACTGAGTGCTGGCCATGTAGTCCTGAATGAACTGCTCCTTGTGAGAGTCATCAGTCTTCAGCTTCTGAGCCGACATATCAAGGAAGAAATTCATTACGTTAGCTGAAGAGTTCTCCTGCTCAGCGTTGATTGACTGGCTCAACCACTCGTATGCAGTGTTGACGTCAACGCTAGGAGCATACTGGATATAATCGATAGCCTTAGTACCGAGAGCAGCGTCGGTCGACATAACTTTAGTACCCTTGGCAAGGAACTCAGGGATGTACTGGATACGTGTGTCGTGCAGCTTCATCAGCTCATCGAAATACTTCTTGTAGTCGGCTGAGTTACGGTCAGGGTTAGCAGCCAAGAGGTTCTTCATGATAGTGAAACCATCAGTGAAGGTGTAGTAGCGA
This sequence comes from uncultured Bacteroides sp., assembly GCA_964554075.1. Classification (GTDB taxonomy): domain Bacteria; phylum Bacteroidota; class Bacteroidia; order Bacteroidales; family Bacteroidaceae; genus Bacteroides. Next base: position 2,445 of record CAZKNB010000171.1, on the reverse strand, counting down.
AGAGTCGGACATGTCTCGATAACAACTTTCCAAGGAAGATAAGCATCCTTAAAGTTTCCGGCTTTAACAGCTTCATGAGATACGCTGCTGTTAGATATACAAATGCTATCGTTCTGAGCAGCTACAGCCATTGTACTAGTTGAAAGCAACAATGTCAGCAAAAGATTCTTACTTTTCATTGTATTTTAGTTTTTAGTTTATGTATGTTTTCATTTAAGTTTTAATTCTCACACTCTCTCTTAGTCCACCTTACGCTTGAAGAACCAGCGCTCGTTGAACGTTACGCCGATGGTCAGACGGAAGATATTCTCGTTGATCATTGATGCCTGCAAGCCCTTCACGTGGACATACTGTCCGGTCAGGTTGAGCAATGATCGCGTACGTGGCAACGGCAATCCGAGACCACAAGAGATTCCATACTCCTGGGCAGCGCGCTGACCGTCCTCTGTCTTGTAGTAAGAGTCGGTGTAGTAGGCACCCACGCGATACTTCACAATCTTCAGGTAGTTGCGGGTGTAGTGCGAGGGTGTGAACTCCGCGCCGAACGAGTACTTGCTGCGGTCGCAGAAGGCGTTGGCGTTGTTGAAGTATGTCACCTTGCTCCACTCCTCGAAACTGTAGTCGAAACCGACTGTCAGACGATTGTCGAAGTTATATGTCAAGCCGACACCGTAGCTCTGTGGCAGTCCGAAGGTAGCGATAGTATCCTTCGAAGTGGTCACCGATGCCGATGTCGACGCTGTTGCATCGTTGTTCAGTGTCATCTTTGGCGCATATACCGCACCGACAGTCACCGAGTTCTTCTTGCTCAGCTTCTGAGTGTACTGCAAACCGAAGTCCATCTTGAAGCCACGCATGGTGACCGATGTAGCCTCGATGTACGACGGAGTAGTCGAGCTTCCTGATGAAGACGTATAAGATGGGTAAACCATACTCAGTGAACGGGAAATATCTCCCCACATCAATGAGAAGTTGGCACCCATCGAGAGGTTCTTCACCGGACTAATGCCGATACCTCCGAAGGCCTGATGCAGACCACCGTCGCCCGCCATCTGCTTGGTGTAAGCAGGTGAAGTCGAAGTCGACGAGTAGGTTGTATATACGTTGTAGCCTACACTTGAGAAGGGCAGCATACCGAGGGTAATGCCCACTCCCTTGTGCGCTCTGAACTGCATAGCAATATAGTCAAGGCTCGAGTTCTTAACATTCATTTTCAGGTCACCGTCGCCGATGTTGTCATTCTGCAGCGACACGCCACCCTCGAAGAGGAATGTCAGTGAGTCGATAGCCGTATACGAAGCGGGATTTAGCGGATTGATATGCGAGTTGCTGCGCAAGCCGTAGGCAATACCGCCCATAGCCTTGCTGTTAGCAAATTCTCTGTTAGACAAATCGCCGTAGCCGTATCGTGTGTATGGAGAGTTTGTGTTGTTTTGAGCAACTGCCACTCCCGATGCACCGAAGAGCAATAGCGCACAAATAATCTGTTTAAATCCTGCCATTATTATAGTCCAATATTCTGTTTAAACCTTTCAAAACTAAAAATCTGTCTGCAAAGATGATACTTTTTATCTTCTCATCAAAAGAAAATTTATCACCTCCAGTTAAAAAAACCAAAAGGTCGGGATATTTCGTGCGTGTACTATTTATATAGCCCTCAATTTCGTGCTTCATTCCGCGCAACACTCCCGAACGGATTGCTGTTTCGGTCGAGATTCCCCAGTCGGGTGCGTCGCCCTCGGCGTCGATCAGCGGAAGTTTGCAGGTGAAGGCCTCGAGTGCACGCAGCCTCATCTTGAGTCCCGGCGAGATGTTTCCGCCACGATAGCATCCTGTCGAGTCGACAAACTCGTAGGTGATGCATGTGCCGGCATCGATGACGAGCAGGTTATGCCCCGGTTTCTGGGCCACGGCACCAGCCACAGCCGCCAGTCGGTCGGGTCCCAGGTTCTTCGGTGTCTCATAACCGATGGTGATGGGCAGCGCCACGCTAGCGTCGAGCATGGTGATCTTCACGTCGAGCGCATCAATCTGGCTCTGCATCCTCTCGTTGATGGCAACAACCGTCGAGATGATGCCCTCCGTAGGGTGATATTTGCTGCAGAGGTCGCCGAGAAGCGAAAGGTCATCGTTGGGTCCAACCACTCTCTCCACCATCTCATCTCCCTCAAAGACAGCCATCTTTGCACAGCTATTCCCTAAGTCAACTATCAATTTCATCCTGTTTCATTAAAAATTATGGCGCAAAGATACAAAAAATCCCCACTTCGCTTTCACGAAGCAGGGATTTTTGAGCCTCTTGTCGGATTCGAACCAACGACCCCGAGATTACAAATCACGTGCTCTGGCCAACTGAGCTAAAGAGGCATTTCTCATTTGCGGTTGCAAAGGTAGAGAAAATATTTGAATCTGCAAACATCCCCGCAACTTTTTTCCAACTTTTTT
>CAZKNB010000170.1:0-3604 GCA_964554075.1 uncultured Bacteroides sp. | reverse complement strand
CACTATCTTTGGTGCCCGAAAATTAATGCCAATTGAGAGGTCGAAAGACCATAAAGCAAGATACATGTCATGAAGAAATATCGAATCCTATTTGTTTGCCTGGGCAACATCTGCCGCTCCTCTGCAGCCGAGGAGGTTATGCGCACACTGCTGCAACGTGACGGACTGGACAAGGCGGTGGAGGTGGACTCCGCCGGCATACTTAGCTACCATCAGGGCGAACTGCCCGACAGCCGCATGCGAATGCACGCCGCCCGACGCGGCTACCAGCTGACCCACCGTTCACGCCCCGTATGCACCGACGACTTCTTCGACTTCGACCTTATCCTCGGCATGGACGACCACAACATCCAGGATCTGAAGGAGCGTGCGCCAAGTCCAGAGACCGAGCAGAAGATCCACCGCATGACAGACTACTGCCGCCATAAGGTAGTGGACTATGTGCCCGACCCCTACTACGGCGGTGCCAGCGGGTTCGAGAATGTGCTGGATATCCTTGAGGACGCCTGCCAAGGGCTACTCGACGAGATTAGGTAGCACATAGTACCCATTCGCCATCTTCGTGTGGACGCGCTGACCAAGCTCAGGAAGCAGACGGGAGACACGAAGGGCTGAGACACCGCGCATCGTCTCCGGCTCCGTCCTCTTCAGACGAGCAAAAATCTCGGACGCCGTGAGGAACTCTGCACCCTCAGTGGTGCGGTCGACAATGGTGAAATGACGATGGAAAGCCTCCTCCTCGGGAGTGACACGATAGTACTGACGGTTGTTCTCCTGAATGGCCCGCTCCTCCGCTTTGCTGAAGTATGTGCGGGCACCCGCCTGAAGCTCCTCCTTAAGCTGAGCGTAGAGCTGGGGGTAGTCGATGGGGGTGCTGCAGTCAATCTCATGTTCGAGCTCCACACAGATGAAGCGGCGGCTGCCACTGTTGTCGGTCAGCAGGTCGCGACGGTTGGATGTGCCTATGAATGAGGCTATACGGTGGAGTGAAGTGGTATTCTTCTGATACTTCAGTGTAAGGTTGAGCGACGTCTCCTGCATCAGGCTCTTCAACATCGGCATCTTCTTGACCGGCAGACTGTCGAACTCATCCATATTGATAAGGCCGAAGTTGGCCAGTTTCTTCTCGCAAGCACCCTCCTTGGAGAGCTCGTAACGCTCTGTGTAGTAACGGCGCAGCTGAGGAGGCATCAGGATGCGGCAGAAGGTGGACTTTCCCCAGCCCTGCTCCGTGCTTATAAGAAGAGGTGCAACGCAGTTTGCCCTGGCGTTCTCGCCATAGAGATCCATCCACTGGGCCGACATTGCAAGCATCCAGCGATGGAAGCTGCCCACCCATAGCTCAGTCGACGAAACTCGCCTTGCAAGCTCGTCAACACGGTCGCGTCCGTCCCACTTCGGAAGGTTGCTGAAATACTCCTTGAATGGGTGGTAGGTCGGTGTCTCTGCCGACTCGATGATGCGCGCTACATCCTTGTCCCAGCAGTTTACGCCGTCGCTCTGTGCACTCAGCACGATGCTGTTCTGCTCACGCTTGCCAACGACGACGTATCCGTCGCCATCGCGCACGACCATCTCCGATTCGCGCGTCATGACGTTGTAGCGGAAGGCGTAGTGAAGGCCGAGATAGCGGCGCAGCTTCACCAGCATATTCTCAGGCTTCTTTGCGGGTTCTTCCTCTTGCTGAGCCGGTTCCGAGGGTGTAGGCTCAATGATGTCTGATGTCACCAGCTCATCGTTCAGACTGATCTTTGTCGTCCGGCGACTCTTTCGTGAGGGTGAGGAGATTACTGACACATGGCCCGATTCAGCCTCTGTGGCCAAAGATGCCTCAGGGAGCCCACGCTGCGGCACACTGTCGTTACATGGGATGGCATTCACGATGGCCTCGGCAATCAGCTTGGCGACCTCCTCTTTTGTGAGGCCCGGCTGAATGTTGGCAACGATGTTACCTACGATACTTGCAAGCTGATTGGCATTGCCGGCATCGCGCGTGTCTCTGATGTTGTTTGTTGTCCCGAAGAGTACAAACGCCAGTCTGTCTCTCCAGCTGTTAAAATTATAGTTTTTCATAACCTTATTTATAAGAACAATTTTTGTGTTTAACTCTACAAATATACAATATGCGATACCCCCTTGTCAAGTATTTCGGCAATTATTTTTTAACTTTTTTTGGGTACATTTCGGCGGTTGCAAGGAGGGAGGAATGAAGTGTAAAACAGCCATGCTGGGAGAGGTCTGCGCAGCGGTTTTTTCGACTTTTCTTTCACCCTTCACCGGCATGATAAGATGCGGAATATCAGTATAGTTACGGGTGAAACGTCACCATCTGGTGAAGGCTAAGTCGTAAGCTTCGTCTCTGGAAAAAGTAACCATACGACGAGACGTCGTAAGGTTGGATAAAAAAATTCTGAACCATGCGACGAGTCGTCGTAAGGTTCGTTGCAAAAATCCTGAACCTTCCGATGAAGCGTCGTGACGTTAGATTTTTTTCTGGCGAACGTTTCGACGGGTCATCGCCACGTTCGTTACAAAAAAATTCCAATGGATTAGAATTCTATTCCATTGGAATTTTTTCGTAAACCATTGGAATAGATTTTTATTCCACTGGTTTATGAATCGCAATGCTCTTCGCGATGAGTTTTCACAATGCTTTCACCGTTACCTTTCACCCGTAACACCACTGATTACCAACGAACTCGCTATCGGGTGAAGGGTGAAAGCAAATTACATCATTTAGTGTGTGCGCATCTCGTTTCCCTCGGCATCATACTGCTTGCGCTTACCTGTCGGAGCAGATGTGAGAGTGATGCGATAGACAGCCGTGCGGTCGAGACTGCGCTCGATGGCTGCATCGAAGGCGTACATATAGTCGGGGAGGAATCGCTGACTGATGGCACGGAGAGCCTCAATCTTCTCCTCACGGTTCTCGACCCTTTCAGCCACTCCCTCGGCCATCGCCGAACGATACTGAAGGGTGAAACTGCCGTCGCGCGGACCTACAGTCGGTGTGCTGCGCGAAACTGCCGAAAGCCACACCTTAGGGTTGGCTGCCAGACAATCCACCTTCTTGCCGACAGCGGCACAGTGGAAATAGAATGTATGGTCGTCTGTTCGTGCCAGCGACAGTGGCACTGAATATGGGGTTCCCTCCGGGGTTATCATCGAAACGGTTACATAGGGTGCCTTGTCGAGCACCTCACTGAAAGCCCATTCTGCGGGCATCTCTCTGCTTGCTTTTCTCATCTTTTCTTTAAACTGTCATCTTTCGAGCCGCAAAGATAGCCATATCGCCCCGATTTCTTCCTCCGCCTCCACCGTTATTAATTTTTCATCCAATACTTTAACGCTCTTTGGCGGGAAACATTAAATATCCTGCCTCCTCACCGCCGGAATTAAAATCAACTCACTATCTTTGCCCTTGAAGATAAAAAAAGTGAAACATGGCATGCAGTAATTCGCATTGTCGGCACTCTTATAGGCGAAACGTAAAACACTAATATCGTATGAAAAAGATTTATTTGACAATCGTGGCACTTCTGGCAGCCCTTTCTGTCAGCCTCAGCTCATGTGGCGACGACACCATTTGGGATTTCGTTCCCGT
>CAZKNB010000169.1:0-3627 GCA_964554075.1 uncultured Bacteroides sp. | reverse complement strand
TGCCTCTAGCGACCCGACTTTACGCCTTATCGCCTGGTTCGGAAGAGGTGCGCAGCTCCTCAACATACCGATCTATCCTCTGCAACTCATCGGGGATCTTGATGCCTTGCGGACAGTGAGGCTCACATTGATGGCAACCGATGCAGTGGGAGGCCTGGCGGAGCTTGGGAACACTGCGGTCATAACCAATCAGGAAGGCACGGCGCGCACGACGATACTCACTCTCACTCTCACCCTCCAGAGTCACATTGCCCTCGTTGATACACTTGTTGTAGTGAACAAAGATGGCAGGGATGTCCAGGCCGTAGGGACACGGCATGCAATACTTGCAGTCGTTGCAGGGGACGGTGGGGTAGTTCATCATAAGCTCGGCAGTGTCGTAGAGGAACTTCATATCATCCTCGCTCAGCTCCTGAAGCGGACAGAAGGAACGGAGATTGTCCTCCAGATGCTCCATATAGGTCATGCCACTCAGGACAGTCAGCACATCCGGATGGCTGCCGGCAAAGCGGAACGCCCAGGAGGCAATGCTCTTCGCAGGCTCACGACTCTTCAGACGCTCAGCGATATTGTCGGGCACCTTGGCCAGTCGGCCACCCAGCAGCGGCTCCATGATGACAACGGGGATGCCGCGCTTCTGAAGCTCATCGTAGAGATACTCGGCATTAGTGTTGCGCGGGTTCGTCTCCTTGGCATGCTTCCAGTCCAGATAGTTCATCTGAATCTGCACGAAGTCCCATTTATACTTGTCGTGGTGGGCCAGCAGCCAGTCGAACACCGCCACGTCGCCGTGGTAGGAGAAGCCCAGGTTGCGGATGCGACCCTTCTGGCGCTCCTCGAGCATATAGTCCAGCACGCCATTATCGATGTATCGGGCATTGAAGTCGTTCAGTCCGTCGCCCATACCGACGCCGTGGAGCAGCAGATAGTCGATGTAGTCGGTCTGCATCTCCGTGAACGACTTCTCGTACATCTTCAGCGTCTCCTCGCGGCTCCATGTCTGCGGAGCGAAGTTGGAGAGCTTGGTAGCGATGAAGTAGCTGTCGCGCGGATGGCGCTTGAGGGCGATGCCCGTGGCGCGCTCCGACTCACCCTTCAGATAGGCGGGCGACGTGTCGAAATAGTTCACGCCGTGGGCCAGGGCGAAGTCCACCAGCTCGTTCACCTGCTCCTGGTCTATCACCTCCGAACCATCATCCTTGGTCATCATAGGCCAGCGCATGCATCCGTAGCCCAGCAGCGACACTCGGTCGCCGCTTGTCGGGTTGGTGCGGTAGGTCATCTTGTCGGTCGGAATCTCTCCCGACTCACTCTCGCTGCTGCCAGTGGCAGCCGTCACACTCTTCACCGTCGAGTCGTTGCATCCAGCCAGCGCCAGTGCAGTGACCGACAATCCAGCTCCCGCTCTCTGCAGGAACTCTCTGCGACTAATATCTTTGCTATCTCTCTTCATGATGATTCGTGTTTAGATGTTCTTATGCACTCTGTGACCCTCCACATAGATGGCGCTGAAGGGGCGGGCGGGGCAGAGGTTCTCGCAGGCTCCGCAGCCTATGCACTTCTCCTCGTTGACCGTCGGCACCTTGAGCGAATCGGGGTCGTCGGGCTTGATGGGCACCATGATGATGGCCTCCGCAGGACAGTGGCGCGCACAGTTGCCGCAGCTGACGCCGTCGGTCAGCGGCACGCAGTTCTCCTTGACGAGTACGGCGTGACCTATCTGGATTGATGATTTCTCGGCGCGGTCAATCCTCTTGATGGCACCCGCCGGACAAACCTCGGAGCACTTGGTGCACTCGGGGCGGCAGTAGCCTCGCTCGTAGGAGGATTCGGGTTGCATGTATGAGATGAGGTCGGTCGACGGACGAAGCACGTTGTTCGGACATGCCGATACGCAGAGCTGACAGCCGGTGCAGTGCTGACGCAGATGCTTCAGGCTGATGGCGCCCGGCGGCACGATGGGCGTGTTTCTGTGTGGCGCTTTCTTGTCGGTGATGGCAGCCAGACCGCCGTCCACCGTCTTCTCCTGCGCCTTTACCGCAACGGTGGCAGCAAGCAGGGCGCTGCTGGCCAGGAAGGTGCGGCGTGAGGTGTCTACCTTCTCCTCTTTGGCTCCGTGAGCCTCGGATGTGGCGGGCGCCTCCTCCCTCTTTACATATCTATAGGTGATAGCCTTCTGTCGGCATTTGTCGAGGCAGTCCATGCAGTCCACGCAGCGCGAATAGTCTATCGAGTGGGTCTTGCTGTCGATGCAAGCCGCCTTGCAGTTTCGTGCGCAGAGTCCGCAGCCGTTGCACTTTGAGGTGTCGATGGCAGGCTTCAGGATGGCATGTTTAGCCACAAGTCCCAGCAGTGTGCCGACGGGGCAGATGGTGTTGCAGTAGGTGCGTCCGTTGCGCCATGCCAGGATGGCGATGATGACGAACGAAGCGGCGGCGACGGCGAGGGTGCCGATGCCGCGAATCCATATCTCGGTTTCATAGAAGGCGTAGCTGTCATGCGCAGCGGCATAGTCGGCCAGCAGGTTGTTGCCATATCGCCAGATGGGGGAGAGCAACGTCTGCGCCATTCGTCCGTAGGAGCTGTAGGGCGCCAGCAGAGCTACCACCGAGCCAATGCCGGCCACGAGGCAGACGATGAAGAGGGCCAGCACGCCGTAGCGGAGCCACTTGATGGCGGGGGAGTAGCGATAGCGATTCTTCTTCGCCATCTTGCCCAGTCGGGCGATGATGTCCTGCATCACTCCCAGCGGACAGATTACGGAGCAGTAGATGCGGCCGAGAAGGAGGGTCAGGACGAGTAGCGTCACGACGACTCCGGCGTTGACCGCCAGCAGTGCGGGGAGGAACTGTATGCGTGCCATCCAGCCGAGCCATGTGTGTATGGTGCCGGTGAAGTCGAGGAATAGCAGTGTCACGCCGATGAAGCATATCGCTGCCAGCACGATTCTTATCTTTCTAAGTATAGATCCCATAGATGTCTCTTTCAATGTTTGATGGCAAAAATAGTAAATTTTATTCAATATCAACCATTTCGGAAAGAAACAAAAAAATCCACCCCCGCAGGGGTGGATTTATATCTTAGTCAAATTTATAATGTTGCTGCCGTCTCCCCAATCATCTGGTAGACTCCGCTGCAGAGGCCAAGGAGAACGATTCCGGCGATGCAGAGGATAAGGCTCAGACGCATTGATGTCGGAGTCTTGAAGGTCTCAATCGGGTTATCGTTCGGATTGATGAAGATGGCCTTCACAATCAGCAGATAGTAGTAGAGCGAGATGATGGTGTTGACCAGCGCGATGAAGACAATCAGCGTGAAACCACCGTTGAACGCCGCCGCGAAGACAAAGAACTTCGAGAAGAAACCTGCGAAGGGTGGGATGCCGGCAAGCGAGAAGAGAGCCAGCGTCATCACCATTGAGAGGCGCGGGTTGGTGGCGTAGAGACCGTTGTAGTCCTCACGCTCCACGCATCCGTGGGTCTGCTGCTCGATGGCAGCGATGCAGCCGAACACGGCAAGGTTGGCCACGATGTAGACCACGATATAGTAGATCAGCGATGTCATGCCCTGAGCATTGCCCGCAACTACGGCAAGCATGATGTAGCCCGCCTGCGAAACACTACTGAA
>CAZKNB010000168.1:0-3635 GCA_964554075.1 uncultured Bacteroides sp. | reverse complement strand
AACCAGATGATTGAGGATATCTGCTACAACAACGCTAAGAACTTCTTCCAGTTCTGATCGCGTTGCTCTGACTGACAGAAAATACACATATATAATATAGTTGAATTTGTGAGAGGGGAAAGCTTTGGTAGTCGTGAGACTGCCGTGTTGACCCCTCTCATTTTTTTTGATGGAGGGATTTGTTTATGAAAAGATGCAGGATGCTGATGGCTCTCGTCGCTCTGCTGGCTGCGGCTCCACTGGCTGCCCAGACCGAGACAACTACGGTGACCGACGACGCAAGAAACTTGATTAGCTTTGGTGGAGGCGGTGACGCCGGTCGCTTTGGCGACTATGTCATCGACATTGATCTCTTTGCAGCCAATCCGCCCCAGATGCCCAAGTATGACTTCTCGGTCGGCGCCATGCTGAAGGACTACAACAAGCTCTTCAGTCTGAACTCCGACGTAGTCTACTCGAAGATGACCGTTGCTCCTCCGCTTTTCGCCTATAGCTCGCTGGATCCTTCCGATCCTGCCGCCTCGATGAATTCTGTCTCCTACAGGCTGAAGAGTGGCGGATGGTTCTCTACCTTCGGCAACTATGATGCCAATGGCCGGCGCAACACGCCCGGTGCCGCGCCCTGGGAGAGTCAGGACTTCCGTGCCGGCTTTGAGCTGAAGTCAGCGAATGGCAACTTCAAATTCCGTGTCGACTATCAGTGGCAAAAGAATAACGGACTGCTCCACAATGGTGGACAGCTCTATTGGTAAAATAGGTGGATAGCCCCCAAAGCTATCCACCTATTTTTTTGTATCTTTGCCCCCGAAAACTAAAGGAGGAGAAATTGTGCAGGGAGTAAAGGACTTGACAGCGGGAGCTATCAATCGACAACTATTCAATCTGGCTATGCCCATCATGGCCACTTCGTTCATCCAGATGGCCTACAGCCTCACCGATATGGCGTGGGTCGGCCGACTGGGCAGCGAATCGGTGGCGGTCATCGGAGCCGTCGGCATACTCACATGGATGTCATCAGCCATCGCTCTGCTCAACAAGGTGGGAGCCGAAGTCAGCGTCGCACAGGCCATCGGTGCCCGCGACACCGAGAGCGCACGAGCCTTCGCCACCCACAACATCACCATCGCACTCATCATCTCCATCCTCTGGGGAGGAGCACTCTTCCTCTTCGCCAACCCCATCATGGAGCTCTTCCGACTGGCACCCAACATCACCTGTGGAGCAGCCTCCTACCTGCGCATCGTCTCCACCGCCCTGCCCTTCATCTTCCTCACGGCAGCCATGACGGGCATCTACAACGCCTCGGGACGCAGCAACATACCATTCTATATCAGCGGAAGCGGACTCGTGCTCAACATCATCCTCGACCCTATCGCCATCTTTGTGCTCCGACTCGGCACCGACGGTGCCGCCTTCGCCACATGGATTAGCGAAGCCCTGGTGTGCGCCATCTTCATCTATCGCCTCTTCCGCCGCGACCACCTGCTGGGCGGACTGAAGTTCCTCTGCCGCCTGCGCCGAAGCTTCACGCTCCGCATCTTCCGCCTCGGCACACCCGTGGCACTCCTCAACACGCTCTTCGCCTTCGTCAATATGTTCCTCTGCCGCACCGCCGCCACCCATGGCGGACACATCGGACTGACAGCCTTCACCACCGGCGGACAGATTGAGGCCATCACCTGGAACACCGCACAGGGATTCGCCACGGCACTCAGCACCTTCATCGCACAAAACCACGCCGCACACCGCGACGACCGCGTATCGCGCGCCTGGCACATCACCATGCGCATGACCATGCTCTTCGGCACCCTCTGCACCGCCCTCTTCATCTTCTGGGGCAACGAACTCTTCTCCATCTTCGTGCCCGAGCGCGAAGCCTACGAGGCAGGCGGCGTCTTCCTCCGCATCGACGGCTACTCACAGCTCTTCATGATGCTCGAGATCACCATGCAGGGCGTCTTCTACGGCCTCGGACGCACCACCCCACCCGCCATCGTCAGCATCGTCTGCAACTACGCCCGCATCCCCGTTGCACTCCTCCTCGTCAACCTCGGCATGGGAGTCGAAGGAATATGGTGGGCAATCAGCGGCACAAGTATTGCGAAAGGTGCAACACTTCTGCTGTGGTTCTTGATAATTAAAAGACGGGTAATCACCAAGAAAGCCTAAAATATCTGTAATTTTTTCACTCTGATAGCTACCTTTTTACCAAAGTAGTTATCTTTGCCACACTTTTGTCGCAAAGACAAAATAAGATATTAACATCATAAACTTTTTAGAACATGAAAAAGATTAAAGTAACAGTATCATTGCTGTGCTTCGCATTGATTTTCTCTGGCTGTAGCTCATTGAGCAACACAGCTAAAGGCGGTATCATCGGTGGTACTTCAGGTGCAACACTCGGTGCAGTAGTAGGTGGTCTTCTCGGTAAGACAAAAGGCGCTGCTATCGGTGCAGCTGTAGGTACAGCAGTAGGTACAACAGCAGGTGTAATCATCGGTAAGAAGATGGACAAGAAGGCAGCAGCTGCTGCAGCAATCGAGGGCGCTCAGGTAGAGCAGATCCAGGACTCAAACGGCTTGCAGGCTGTAAAGGTTACTTTCGACTCTGGTATCCTCTTCGCACTCAACTCATCTACACTCAGCACATCAGCTAAGAGCTCACTGAAGGAGTTCTCAGAGATTCTTAAGGAGGACAACACCCTCGACATCGCCATCGTTGGTCACACCGACAAGACCGGTACCTACGAGGTAAACCAGAAGGTGTCAACTCAGCGTGCACAGGCAGTTGAGACATACCTCAAGAGCTGCGGCGTAGGCGCTTCACAGATCCAGAGCGTTGAGGGCGTTGCTTACGACCAGTACGACGACACAAAGACAGCAGCAGAGAACCGCCGCGTCGAGGTCTACATGTACGCTAGCGAGGAGATGATCAAGAACGCCGAGGCAGGTGTTTAAGATTCTGAAGATACTGCGCAACGTAATACTGTTCTTCTTCATTTCGACCATCTCGGCAGTGGTCATCTACAGGTTCCTGCCTGTCTATGTCACCCCACTGATGGTGATTCGAAGTGTACAGAACATGGCATCCGGAGAGACCCCCCTGTGGAAACACAAGTGGGTCTCTTTTGATAAGATATCCCACCATCTGCCCATGGCCGTGATAGCCTCGGAGGACAACCGCTTCGCCGAGCACAACGGCTTCGACATGATTGAGATCCGGAAGGCCATGAAGGAGAACAAGACCCGTAAGCGTCCGCGCGGAGCTAGCACCATCAGCCAACAGACTGCCAAGAACGTCTTTCTATGGCCCAACTCCTCGTGGGTGAGAAAGGGTCTTGAGGTCTACTTCACCTTCCTCATCGAGAAGGTGTGGAACAAGGAGCGCATCATGGAGGTGTATCTCAACTCCATCGAGATGGGCAATGGCATCTATGGTGCCGAGGCTACGGCAAAGGCTAAGTTCGGAACCACCGCCGCTAACCTCTCCAAGGGGCAATGTGCACTCATCGCTGCCACTCTCCCCAACCCCCGCCGATTCGATTCGGCCCACCCCTCGCCCTACATCGTTAAGCGCAAGGGACAAATCATGAGACTGATGAATCTCGTGCCTTCATTCCCGCCAAAGGAGAAGGC
>CAZKNB010000167.1:0-3636 GCA_964554075.1 uncultured Bacteroides sp. | reverse complement strand
TTGCGCACGAGTTCGGCATCATGAACTTCATCTACTATATGCTCATCAAGACCGGATTCCTGCCGCCAATCATCTTCATGGGTGTCGGCGCGCTGACAGACTTCGGTCCGATGCTTCGCAACCTGCGCCTCTCCATCTTCGGAGCGGCAGCACAGCTCGGCATCTTCACCGTGCTTCTCGTAGCCATCCTTATGGGCTTCGACCCTAAAGAGGCAGCTTCACTGGGCATCATCGGTGGTGCCGACGGCCCTACAGCCATCTTTACCACCATTAAGCTGGCGCCCCATCTGCTTGGTCCGATTGCCATCGCGGCCTACTCCTACATGGCTCTCGTGCCGGTAATCATCCCGCTCGTCGTTCGTCTGCTCTGCACCAAGAAGGAGCTTAGCATCAACATGAAGGAGCAGGAGAAGAAGTCACCAAACAAGGTGGAGATTAAGAATCAGAGAGTGCTGAAGATCATCTTCCCGATTATGGTTACCGTGGTTGTTGCCATCTTCGTGCCGACAGCCGTTCCATTGATTGGTATGCTGATGTTCGGTAACCTCATCAAGGAGATTGGTAACAGCACATCACGCCTGTTCGATGCCGCATCAAACAGCATCATGAACACGGCGACCATCTTCCTCGGTCTCTCGGTAGGTGCAACAATGACAGCCGAGGCATTCCTCAACTGGACAACAATCGGAATCGTCGTAGGCGGATTCCTTGCCTTCGCACTGAGTATCGCCGGCGGTATCTTCTTCGTAAAGATTGTCAACCTCTTCTCTAAGCAGAAGATCAATCCGCTCATCGGAGCTACAGGTCTTAGCGCTGTGCCTATGGCAAGCCGCGTTGCCAACGAGATTGCGTTGAAGTACGATCCGAAGAACCACGTTCTCCAGTATTGCATGGCCAGCAACATTTCCGGAGTTATCGGCTCTGCCGTAGCTGCCGGCGTGCTTATCGCAATGCTTGGATAGGAAAACTGAAGAATTTCTTTCATGTATTATTTAGGGGAGAATGACGAGCACCACTCGTTTTTCTCCCCTTTTTCTTTTCCGTTTCAGGAATAATCGATAGCTTTGGACACAATCACAAAGTTTGACCTATGAGAACCTTTATCCTGACAATACTAATGGGCTGCCTGACCACTCTGCAAGCCCAGCGCACAGACACCATGAAGATGATGTTCTGGAATGCGGAAAACCTTTTCGACACCCTGGACGAGGGGAAGGAGGATGGCGAATTCACTCCCGAAGGCGCCATGCGCTGGACTCCGGGACGCCTGGACCGCAAACTCGACGACATGGCACGCACGATTGTCGCCGTCGGCGACACACTCCCGCCCGACATCATCGGACTCTGCGAGGTGGAGAATGAGAACGTGATGAACCGCCTGACGCGCTGGTCGCTGCTCAGGAACCTTGGTTACCGCTACGTGATGACCTCATCTGCCGACCGCCGGGGCATCGACGTCGCCCTGCTCTACCAGCGTGAGCGCTTCCGCCTGATCGGTTCACACTCCGTCACTCCCCTGCCCGCCACCCGCGACATACTTCACGTCAGCGGGGAGATACTCACCGGCGACACACTAGACCTCATCGTCTGCCACCTGCCTTCACGCCGCGGCGGCGCCAAGAAGAGTGAACCGCGACGCATCAAGGCGGCTCAGTCCATCCGCCATCTCTGCGACAGCCTGCAGAGCGTGAGGCAGACGGCAAACATCGTCATCATGGGCGACTTCAACGACTACCCCACCAACAAAAGCATACGCAGCGGAATAGGTGCACAGAAACCGACCGCCGCCGCTGACCATCACGCGCTCTACGACCTCTTTCTGGCCAAGAAGCACCAGAAGCCCGACCACGGCACCTACAAGCACCTGGGTGAATGGGGCTTCCTCGATCAGTTTATCGTCAGCGGCAACCTGCTCGACCCCGCCAGCCGCATCCACACGTCGCCCTCGCGCGCCGGCGAAGTCCGCCTCCCATTCCTGCTCACCGAGGACAAGAGCAACGGTGGCGACAAGCCGCGCCGCACCTACAACGGTCCCGCCTACAACGGCGGAATCAGCGACCATCTGCCAATAGCGGTCGACTTCACCATGGTGAGAAGCAGCAGACACTGACTCCACGGGGCAGCCAGCTAGCGCTCCACGGCAACCCGTTACCAGTCCACGGCAGCCCTATATCGAAAAAAGCTGAAACGCTCATAATCTTTTTCCGATAATCTGTTTGACTTTAACAGCTCTTTTCATACCTTTACGCCAATCATTAAAAAGAGAGAATTATGACATTGATAGAACGATTCTTAGACTATGTCAGCTACGACACACAGTCTGACGAAGAGAGCGGAGTGACACCTAGTACCCCGAAACAGATGGTCTTCGCACGCCATCTGCAAGAGGAGCTCATCGCACTTGGACTTAAAGAGGTGGAGCTCGACGACAACGGATACCTTTTTGCCACACTCCCAGCCAACACAGATAAGGCTGTGCCAACCATAGGATTCATCGCCCACATGGACACAAGTCCCGACATGAGCGGCAAGGACGTACGTCCACGCATCGTGAAGAACTACGACGGAAGCGACATCACGCTCAACGCCGAGCAGGGCATCATCCTCTCGACAGAGCGCTTCCCCGAACTGCTCGACCATAAGGGCGAGGACATCATCGTGACCGACGGAACAACTCTTCTCGGTGCCGACGACAAGGCGGGCATCGCAGAGATTGTCAGCGCCATGGTCTACCTGATGGAGCACCCGGAGATTAAGCACGGAAAGATTCGCCTCGGCTTTAATCCCGATGAGGAGATTGGACTCGGCGCCCACAAATTCAACGTCGAGAAGTTCGGCTGCGAATGGGGTTACACCATGGACGGCGGCGAGGTTGGCGAACTGGAGTATGAGAACTTCAACGCTGCATCGGCAAAGATTAAGGTATGCGGACGCAACGTCCATCCGGGCTACGCCAAGGGCAAGATGATCAACTCCCTCCTCGTGGCAAACAAGCTCATCGCCATGCTTCCCGAGAACGAGCGTCCCGAGACAACAGAGGGCTACGAGGGCTTCTACCACCTGATTGGTGTTCAAGGCTCTGTCGAGGAGACCAACGTCGCATACATCATCCGCGACCACGACCGTCAGCGCTTCGAGGCACGCAAGGCTCACATCGCTGAGTGCGTGGAGCGCATCAACGCAGAGGTCGGCGAGAAGGTGGCAACAATCGAACTCCACGACCAGTACTACAACATGCGCGAGAAGGTTGAACCGATGAAGCACATCATCGACATCGCATTCCGCGCAATGCAGCTTGCAGGAGTCACTCCGAAGGTTAAGCCTATACGCGGCGGAACAGACGGCGCACAGCTCTCGTTCAAGGGACTTCCATGTCCGAACATCTTCGCCGGAGGTATCAACTTCCACGGACGTTATGAGTTCGCACCGGTGCAGAGCATCGAGAAGGCCATGATGACCGTAGTCAAGATTGCCGAGCTCGTGGCTCAACAATAAAGAAAACACATCTTGGCGCGGCTGCCGCCGCGCCAAGATTCATACATGAAGAACAGTTATTTACAACCTAATTAAAAACAGAACCATATTATGAAAGTCACACCTTTTACTGACTTACACATCGCTCTCGGAGCGAAAATG
>CAZKNB010000166.1:0-3640 GCA_964554075.1 uncultured Bacteroides sp. | reverse complement strand
TCAATAGCGAACGTTTATCTCTTATAGCTATCCGGCAGCTGAATCTTCAGGCAGACGGGGACGCCGCAGTTTGAGAGCCAGACAGAGTGGGTGATTACGGCATTCGTCGGGTCGAAGCTCATGTAGTGCTCGCCCTTGTTGAAGTAGACCCAGCCCTCTTCGGTGCCCTTGTAGTAGAAGTCAGTTGCTATCCATCCAATCCAGTTCGTGTCGAGAGTGTTGTCGGCAGCGATGGTGTAGGTCAGGTAGCGAACGTCGAAGATGTCGACCAGAGTGATGCTGTTCTTGTCGGTGGCGATGGCCTTCAGGTCGAGTGAGAGCTGCGGAGTGGTCTCCGTTGTCGGCAGGGAGGTATCCTCTGTGTCGTAGACATCCACATGGACAGTCGCGTTGGCAGAGATGCCCTTAAAGTCGTCCTGCGGCTCAAAGTTGTCCGGAAGCGCGAATCTTATCCATCCATATTTATCGTCAAGGTATGTTGAGGTATCGATAAACTTATAGTGGGTTCCATCTTCGTAGAAGTCTATGTAGTTGAAAGTCTTCGCAGCACCGCTGTTCGGGAAGAAATAGATCGTCTGGATGGTGGTGTCGTCGGGCAGAGAGTAGGGACCAGCTACGTTGCCACCCTCACCCATATTGTCCGTGGCGCGGGTGTCGATGTTGCAGTCGACAATAACTTCATTGTCGGAACCGAGGAACTTGGGGAACATCACCTTACTGCCCACTATGATTGCCTTCTCTGTGCCATAGTGCCTCACCAGGTCGTCAGCGTATGCATAGAAATACTCAATTTCGTAGCTTGGCCATACGAAGGAGATGTCGTACTGCTGAGCCACACCCTTGAGTTTGACATGGTCGCTGACCACGCCGCTGGTGGAGTCGATTGAGAGACTCTTCTGGTCGGAGAGGTTGCTCGAGATGGTGCAATTATTCTCATCGAGAGTATAGATGACACGTGCTGTCGTTCCGAAGAGATTGATGAAGTGGAGCTCATTGCCGTCCACGTATGCCTTGCACTCCACGCTGTTGCCGTCGCCAGTGTTGACCGGCATGGTGAAGAGGTACTGACCCTCGGTCACCTCGGGTCGCTCGTCGAAGTTGTTGTCGTCATCGTCGCTACAAGCGGCGAAAGAGATGCCCATCATCATGCCGAGCATGAGAGTGAGCGCTTTCATTAGTTTCAATTTCATTTCGCTATCGTTTGTTCTTAATAAATATTGTCGTATTGACCGCAAAATTAGCATATTTTTATCATAACGGCGTAATAATCTGAAAATAATGAGGAATATAGCAAAAAAAAGAGGCTCACCTTGGCGGTAAACCTCTTTTCTGCTCTTCCTCTTGGACTTGAACCAAGGACCCTCTGATTAACAGTCAGATGCTCTAACCGACTGAGCTAAGGAAGAATGTGTGTGCATTCGAGATAGATGTTTTTATTTTTCTTTGCTCTTCCTCTTGGACTTGAACCAAGGACCCTCTGATTAACAGTCAGATGCTCTAACCGACTGAGCTAAGGAAGAATGTTTCTTTCTCAAATGCGATGCAAAAGTAATAGGTTTTTTTGAAATATGCAATATCTTTGCAGAAAAAATGATAGAAATGGATAAAATATTAGGAATGGGCAATGCCCTTGTAGACGTGTTAGCAACGCTGAAAGAGGATTCTCTGCTGGCTGAAATGAACCTGCCGAAGGGTAGCATGCAGCTTATCGACGAAGATAAGTTGCAGTGTATCAACTCAAAATTCAGCGAGATGAAGACCCACGTCGCTACCGGCGGTTCGGCTGGTAACACGATTCTGGCCCTCGCCAACCTCGGAGCCCCCGTCGGCTTCATCGGTAAGGTGGGAAATGACTCCTTCGGAAATTTTTTCAAGGAAAACCTCGCAAAACACTCAATCGAAGATAAACTTCAGCCCTCGCCGCTGCCGACAGGCGTCGCTTCGACCTTCATCTCGCCCGACGGTGAGCGTACGTTCGGCACCTTCCTCGGTGCTGCCGCAACACTGAAGGCGGAGGACATCACCCCGGCTATGTTCGAAGGCTACTCATATTTATATATAGAGGGCTACCTCGTGCAAGACCACGACATGATTCTCCATGCCATCTGTCTCGCCAAGGAGGCCGGCCTCCACGTCTGCCTCGACCTGGCAAGCTACAACATCGTGGAGGGCGACAAGGAGTTCTTCAATCTGCTTATTAATAAATATGTGGACATCGTCTTCGCCAACGAGGAGGAGGCTAAGGCCTTCACCGGCACATCGCCCGAGGAGGCAGTCGACATCATCGGCTCTCGTTGCAGCATCGCCATCGTGAAGGTGGGCTCTAAGGGCTCCCTCATCCGCAAGGGCACAGAGAGCGTCAGCTGCGGTGTGGAGCGCGTGGAGCACGTGGTGGACACCACCGGCGCAGGCGACTTCTACGCTGCCGGATTCCTCTACGGACTCACCAGCGGATACTCGCTCGACAAGTGCGCTCAGATTGGTTCGCTCCTCTCGGCTAAGGTGATCCAGGTGGTGGGCACTACTCTCTCCGAGGAGACATGGAGCGAGATCAAGAGTAAGATAAATGAGATTATAGCAAAATAATTACCGATATGAACAAGTTTACCCGCAGGGGCGCACTGGCCGCCCTTGCCTTAATCGTGATGGGAGCCCTGGCCTTCAGCTTCAAGATGAGCGACAGCCATAGCTTCAGCATCTCCAGGAATATGAGCATCTTCAACTCCATCATCAAGGAGCTGGACATGTTTTATGTCGATTCGATTGACCCCGACAAGACCATCCGCGAGGGCATTGACAATATGCTCTACTCGCTCGACCCCTACACCGTCTACTATCCGGAGGACGACCAGAGCGAGCTGGAACAGATGATCAAGGGCTCCTTCGGCGGCATCGGCTCAATCATCATGTATGACACGAAGCTGAAGCGCTCCGTAATCTCCGAACCCTTCGAGGGCACTCCGGCTGCCAAGTCGGGGCTCAAGGTGGGCGATGTCATCCTGGAGATCAACGGTGAGGACATGGCGGGTAAGGACAATCAGCAGGTGAGCGAGAAGCTGCGCGGACAGGTGGGCACGGCGCTCCACGTGAAGGTGAACCGCCCTACGCTCGGCGGCAAGTACACCCCGATGGAGTTCGACCTCATCCGCGAGAGCATCCAGACCAAACCTATCCTCTACGCCACGGTGATGGAGGATAGCATAGGATACATCAATCTGAACACCTTCTCGGGCAATCCGTCGAAGGACTTCAAGGCGGCTCTGCTCGACCTGAAGAAGCGTGGCGCCAAGTCGCTCATCATCGACATCCGCGACAATGGCGGCGGTCTGCTCGATGAGGCTGTCGAGATTGCCAACTTCTTCGTGCCGCGCGGCAAGACGATTGTCACCACCAAGGGTAAGATTAAGCAGTCATGCAACACCTATAAGACGCTGCGTGAGCCTATCGACACCGAGATGCCCATCGCGGTGCTGGTCAACGGCTCTACTGCCTCTTCGAGCGAGATTCTCTCTGGCTCACTGCAGGATCTGGACCGTGCCGTAATCATCGGTACGCGTACCTTCGGCAAGGGTCTGGTGCAGGTGCCGCGCTCACTGCCCTACGGCGGTTCGCTGAAGCTGACCACATCTAAATATTACAT
>CAZKNB010000165.1:0-3670 GCA_964554075.1 uncultured Bacteroides sp. | reverse complement strand
TTGGAACCGCGACATCGTTCGTAAGTCATTCGCTGAGGGTGGTAACTGCCACACTGCAACTGCAGTTACTGTAGCTGCTGACAAGAACGACTGGACTTGGGCTATCCCTGAGACAGAGTCTGACTACAACAAGAATCTTTACGACAAAGAATAAAGTTGAGCTAAACCAGACGGCTTCTTGCCGTCTGGTTCATTACAAAAAAATCTAACCATACGATGACTCGTCGTATGGTTAGATTTTTTTTTGTTTAACCATGCGATGAACTGTCGTATGGTTAGATTTTCGCAGCCTTTACGTAGGGGCATAAAAAAGATGCGTTCTTATTTTGGGAATAAGAACGCATCACACACAAACAAAACAAACACTCTACGTTAGTAATCTTCGCAGACTCTTGTAGAGAAGCGTTGCAAAGGTATGAATTTTATTTTATGTGCAACATAAAAAGAGATAAAAAATAGGGTTCAAAGCCCATTAGAAGCTAATTTTATCCTTTGTTAACTACTCCGTCCACAATGTGGATTGTCCGATCGGTATCCTTTGCCAGCGACTCGTCGTGGGTCACTATGACGAAGGTGTGACCGTAATGGTCTCTAAGCTTGAAGAATAGCTTGTGAAGCTCCTCCTTATTGTGTGAGTCGAGGCTTCCCGAAGGCTCGTCGGCGAGGATTACGGCGGGACTGTTGATAAGCGCACGTGCCACGGCAATTCTCTGCTTCTCTCCGCCCGAAAGTTCGTTGGGCTTATGCTCGGCTCTCTCCTCGAGTCCGAGGAATGCTATCATCTCCTTGGCGCGCGCCGCAGCTTCGCGTGACGATACGCCCGCTATCAGCGCAGGAATCATCACGTTCTCCAGCGCCGTAAACTCCGGCAGCAACTGGTGGAACTGGAACACGAAGCCTATGTGCTTGTTGCGGAAGGCTGCAAGCTCACGATCCTTCAGGCGGTCGATGCGTGTGCCGTTGATGGTGACGCTGCCCGTGTCGGGGCGTTCCAGGGTTCCCATAATCTGTAGCAGTGTGGTCTTTCCGGCGCCGCTGGGGCCCACGATGCTCACCACTTCGCTCTCGCCAATCGTAAGGTCGATGCCCTTGAGCACCTGCAGAGAGCCGAAACTCTTAGTAATCTCTTTCAGTTCAATCATATCTCTTGTTTAGTCTTTCTTCTTAAACCATTTATAAATCCAGTCGCCCACCTTGTCGTAGTGCTGCGACTCGTTGTGACCGCGCGGGTCTGAGAAGGAGACAATCTCCTGCGGGTCGCCATACTGCTCGGGGAAGAGCACTATAAGGCTGTTGTTGTTGAAGTACTTGCTCATCTGCTGTGAGAGCTTCTCGAACGAGGTGTCGTAGGAGATGCTTCCGCGACGTGCGCAGATGACGATGAACAGGTGGTCGAAGCTGACGTGCCCCGTCAGCAGCAGGAGGTCGTCCCAGCTCTCCAGCAGCGAATACTCGGCAAGCGATGTGCCGGAGAGGTTGACCACGGCTGCCTCGAGCTGTCGGAGCGTCTCTTCGCAGGCGAAGAACTGTATGCGGCAGCCCAGCTGTGTGGCGATGCGGCAGCAGTGATCCACCCACTTGGCGAAGCCCGTCTCATACTCAGCCTTGGGCGGCACAGCCACGATGATGCGTCGCAGCGTGTTGACGGGCATCAGGAAGCGGGCAATCATCACCTCGCGGTGGATTCCCTTGACCAGACTCTCGCAGAGGCTGCCGAAGTATGAGTCCACTATGTTCGACTTATGGTGGAGACCCACGATGATATCCGTGGCGTCATACTCCTTCGCCGTGTGGAGTATTCCTGAGGCGATGTTGAGGTCGTAGCGGCTGACCATGTCAATCTTCACGTCGACCGACGATGCCACGGCAGCTGCCCTCTCCAGGTTGCGGCGTCCGTGAGCCTCGCGGCTGGCAGAGTTGTTGCTGTCGTTAATCACGTTGAGCGCCATCATCTTGGTGCGCCGCTTGGGGTTGCGCAGCACGAGCGCCAGGTTCATCAGGTTGTCAATCGTCTCGGGGTTCGCCACCGGGATAAGTATATGCTCACTCTTCATCTTCTTGCTCTCAGATGCCTCCTGCAACTCCTGATGGAGGGCAAACTGGCGTGCGGAGCGCTCGGTGACGAACGAGCTGATGACGCAGGTGAAGAGAATCATCACGACGGTGCCGTTGAGCACGTCGTCGTTCAGGAGTCTCTCTCCGTTCTCAAGTATTATGTTGTGACCGATGAGCACGGCAGCCAGTGTAGCGGCAGCCTGGGCGTTGCTCAGACCGAACATCATGCTGCACTCGTTGCTGTTCATGCGGAATGTCTTCTGTGTCATAAAGGCGGCAAGCCACTTGCTGAAGGTGGCTACGACGGTCATCACCACCGCTACCTTCAGCGCCTCGCCTCCGGCGAAGAGGCTGCGCACGTCGATAATCATTCCCACTCCGATAAGGAAGTAGGGGATGAAGAGGGCGTTGCCCACAAACTCCAGTCGGTTCATCAGCGGAGAGACGTGGGGGATGAGGCGGTTGAGCACCAATCCAGCAAGGAAGGCGCCAAGGATTCCCTCCATCCCAACGAACTCCATCAGTCCGCCGCCAAGGAAGACCATGGCGAGAACGAAGACGAACTGCATGACGTTGTCGTCGTACTTACGGAAGAACCAGCGGCCGATGCGCGGGAAGAAGTAGATGATGATGGCACCCAGCACGGCTACCTTGCCGACAAGGAAGAGCCAGTACCATCCGTCGGATGTTCCCTTGTAGATTCCGCCAATGACAGCCAGCACGATGAGGGCGAGGGTGACGGTGATTGCCGTTCCGCCGATGGTGATGTTGACGCTGCGCAGCTTGGAGAGTCCGTAGCGACTGACAATCGGGTAGGCTATCAGGGTGTGGGATGCATACATACTGGCAAGCAGAGTGGCGGCGATGAATCCGTAGCCCAGTATCTGCATGCCGCTCCATACGCCGATAATCATCGGGACCATGAAGGTGTAGAGGCCAAACACGAAGGCCTTGGCGCGGTTCTTCTTGAAGTCGTCCATGTCCATCTCAAGTCCCGCCAGGAACATGATGTAGTAGAGTCCCACCTTACCGAAGAGGCGGAAACTGTCGTCGTAGTTGAGCAGATGGAATCCATGTTCGCCGATGACTACACCGGCCAGAATCATGCCGATGATATGGGGAATATGGAGACGTCCCAGCACCATCGGTGCGAACAGAATGATGGTCAGCACGATGAAGAAAACCCATGTGGGGTCGGTGATGGGAAGGACTAGGTTGAAATCAAGCCACTCGGTCATGGTCGTAAGATTTTAGTTTATGTTTGCAAAATAACAAAAAAACTCGCCAATAATATGATGAATTGTTATATTTTTGCACCCGATTACTTCAATCAGTGAAGCAGTTGGCTCGCGACGCTGTCGTAATGGGCTTGCTGAGCTTTAACAGAAAGGTAACAGCTAAAAAAGAGAATATTCACTTAATAAATAAAGAAGAAAAATGAAAGTAGCTATTGTTGGCGTTAGCGGCGCGGTTGGACAGGAGTTCCTTCGCGTGCTCGATGAAAGAAATTTCCCTATCGACGAATTGGTGCTGTTTGGCTCTAAACGCAGCGCCGGTCGTAAATACACATTCCGCGGCAAAGAGATTACAGTGAAGGAGTTGCAGCACAACGACG
>CAZKNB010000164.1:0-3682 GCA_964554075.1 uncultured Bacteroides sp. | reverse complement strand
CGGGAATATGGCTGGTGGTGCTGTTGTTCTTCAGACGGGTGAGCAGCGAGAAGCCATCCACCTCAGGCATCGAGATGTCCGAGATCACCACGTCCGGCACAATCTCTATGCTCTTGCTGAGCGCCTCCGCACCGTTGGTGCAGGTCACTACGCGATACTTGGCAGAGAGCGAACGACGCAGATATTCCAGCAAATCCTCGTCGTCGTCGGCAATGAGCACAGTGTGAGTCGGGCGTGTGCGCTTGCCGTGTTCATCCCTCTCCTCCTCCTCGGCACGAGACATGATGAGCTTCACGGGGTCCGCCGAAACCACGTACGACTCGCCCTTCAGCAGCTCGTTGTCGGAGAGATGGTCGCGCCCCATCGGCATGCTGATGGTGAATACGGCTCCTGTGGTGCCGTCGGTGCGGTTGCCCACGCTGATTGTGCCATGATGCAGATGCACGATATTGTAGCAGAGGTTCAGTCCGATGCCGAAGCCCACACGCCCCGCCGTCTTGTTGGATGGCGCCTGATAGAAGCGTTCGAACACCTTGTCCACCTGCTCCTTGTCGATGCCGGGGCCGTTGTCTGAGACGCGGATCTGGAGGCTATCGCCGTGGGAGCCTCCCGTCTGCGACAGCTCAACGCTGATCTCGCCGCCATTCTTCACAAACTTGAAGGCGTTTGAGAGCAGATTGTATATCACCTTATCGAAGTGTGCACGGTCTATATAGAGAGGTATATCGTCGGCAGAAGCCGTGAAGGTGAAACGTATATGTCGCTTCTCCGCCTCATACTCGAAGACATGGAACACGTCGCGCACATACTGCACAATGTTAGTCTCGGAGCAATAGATAAACATTCGTCCCTTGTCAATCTTGCGCACGTCGAGAATCTGGTTGAGCAACTGGAGCAGACGGTTGCCGTTGCGATAGATGGCGCGCAGCAGTCGTCCCGTCTCCTCGGCCCACTCGCGGCGCACAAGCTCCTGGAGCGGTGCAAGCATCAGCGTAGTCGGTGAGCGCAACTCGTGGGTAAGGTCGATGAAGAACTTGATGCGTTCCTCGTTGCGACGTCGTATCTGGTAGTTGTTGTAGCCTACGAAGAGCTGATAGATGAAAGCTATGGCGATGAGCGCATATACACACCACATCCACCACGAAGCGTACCACGGATGGCCGATAATAATCTCGTAATGACGCGACGGAGAGTTCACTCCGCTCACCGTAGTACGAACCTCCAGGTCGTAGTGTCCCGGCGAGAGCGGACCGAGCTGTACGCTGTTCTCCCCCTCACGGCAGGTGATCCATCCACTTCCACGTCTGTTCGAGAAGCGATATTGCAAGCAGAGATTATCGTTGCCAATATGGTCGAGCGAGAGGAAACGTAGCACCACCACATTCTCATCGTACTTCAGACGCAGCTTCCCGACTGACTCCGCCGTATAGGCTGATACGCGCACGGAGTCGGCTGCTGAGCTGAGCTGAGCGAACGGCAATGCCACCGAGGAGAGATAGAGCGGCGAGAGAGCCCCTACCTCATCTATCTTCTGCGGGTCGAAATGAATGTATCCATCATCGTAGGCAAAGAGCATCTGTCCCGTTGTGGTATAGCTACCAACAGAGCGCAGAAAGGCCATGCCGTTCAGTCCGTTGCCACGGCTATAGATGAAGAGCTGATTGCTGACGGGCTTGTAGCAACAGATACCCTTGTAGGTGGAGAGCCACACCTCGTCGTCGGCTGTCACCTGCACGTCGCACACCATGTCGTCCGGCAGTCCGTCGGACTTGCGTATGCGGTGGAAGCAGTTCTCGCCGCGCAGGTAGTGGTAGAGTCCGGCGGAGGTGGCAATCCACATGTTGCCGTGACTGTCCTCGGCAATGGTGTTGACGAGTGAGCCTACCGGACTCAGCGTGTCGGGGAGCGACACGGCGCAGCGCTTGGCTGTGTCGTAGCACTTCACACCCTCGTAGCTGCCAATCCACAGCAAGCCGTGCGAGTCCACACGGAGAGTCATCACCTGATGGGTGTTCAGCTCCGCCGGCAATGCGTTCGGCGCACCACTATATATATTAAAGGAGTGTATGCCGTAGTTGAACATGGCGAAGTATATGTTGCCGAAGGGGTCCTCGTCGATGGCGCGCACGCGCTTGTAGGGGAACTCGCGGAGCTTATCAATCGTCCCGTCCGCAGTGTTGAGTATTCCCACGCCCTCGTCGTAGAGCCCCACCCACAGACGCTGCTTAGAGTCGCGGTGGATGGCAATGGGTGTAGTGTGTGGCAGGTAACTCTTCAGCAACTGCCCATCGACGGTGGTGAGGTGGAGTCCGTTGTTGCCCTGCCCTATCCACACCTCGCCATTGCCGGCATCGGCAAGCAGGGAGAGCGGATAGTGGTTGTCGAAAGAGAGCGATGCGCCATCCACATCGGCGAACGACGTGGACTGGTGAGGGATGAGCGCCACGCCCTTCTGGAAGCAACCTATCCAGAGGTTGTTGTCGCGGTCGCAGAAGATGGAGCTTACATCGATATTGCTTATGTCGTCGTGACCAACTTCGATATTGATTCGCGTGGCCGTTCCATCCTTTGTGTTGTAGCGATAGGAGCCGGAGCCGAAGGTGCCGAACATAAGCGAGCAGCAGCTCTTGTTGGAGATGCAGCGGAAGGATTTCAGCGACAGAGGTTTGTCTATTGGCAACTTGCTGAAAGTGTCCGTCTGTCGGTCGTAACGAAGTATGTTGACCGGCGTGACGATATACATTATTCCATCTCCGTCGAAGTAGAGTGCCGTGGTCTGAGCGTGGCCAAGTTCACTCTTGCCGTAAGTTCTGGCAGCAAGTGTACGGCGGTCCACACACATCAGTCCGTCGCGTCCGCCAATCCAGAGCGACCTTCTGTCGGGATCCTCATTGATGAAGTAGAAGCCCACACCCTCCCTCTTTTGTTTTGCCTCAGACAGCATGTGAAGCGACTGTGTCGCTGAGTCATAGCGGTAGAGTGCGCCGTCGTATCCCACGGCATAGATGAGCGAGTCGCTGCACATTTCCAGATCAGCGACGCCAACCCCCACTCCATCGGCATCCACGTTGTCGAAGCGGTCGCAGACCGGGTCGTAGCGTTGCAGGCGGCTGGAGCAGACCCACAGGCTGCCGTCGGGAGTGGCGACAACGTTGTGAACGCTGTTGTCGGCAAGCGACTTCGGGTTGTCCGGCTGATTGTAATATGGATGAAAGGTGTAACCATCGAAACGGTTGAGTCCGTATTCGGTGGCGACCCATATAAATCCGTATTTATCCTGCTCAATCTTGGTGATGAGCGTCGACGACAACTCGTTCGAACGGAATAGTTTTGTTACGTTAGGTCCTGCTAACGTCTGCTGCATGACTAGCAAGAGCACAAGCAGCGATGTGTGTATACGCTTCATTTTCGTGATTGTTATTGCTGCACAAATTTATTAAATATTAATTCTACATCGTACAAAAAATTAAGAGTTTATTTGCTGCGCGCAACAAATTCGAAGAGCAACGCAACAAACGATAAATCGTCAATAACGAAATCGTAACCTTTCTACCCGCATAGTTTTGCGTTTCAGGCAAGTGTACACTAACTTTGCCATCGTCAGAAGTGTGACTTGAACAGATTATCAATCAGAAAAACCAAAAGGACTAAATGAACCGAATCTTAACTTTATTACTGTCGT
>CAZKNB010000163.1:0-3719 GCA_964554075.1 uncultured Bacteroides sp. | reverse complement strand
TTACTACTTTTTCCATGAAACTGATTGTAATAACAACCCCGGCCTTCTTCACCGGCGAAGCAGAAGCGATAGACTTGCTGTTTCGCCATGGGTTGGACACGCTCCACCTGCGCAAGCCGGGAGCAACAGCCGACGAGGTAGCACGCCTGCTGACAGAGATACCAAAGCAGTGGCACAGCCGAATCATGCTCCACGACCTCGACCTCACCAGCCGTTTCCGCCTGATGGGACTCCACCTGAACGGCCGACGACCACTGGCGCCCGACGGCTACAGCGGCCATCTGAGTGCCGCCTGCCACTCCGTTCAGGAGGTCATCATGCGCAAGCCGACCGTCGACTACGTCTTCCTCAGCCCCATCTTCGACAGCATCTCCAAAGTGGGCTACCAGAGCAGCTACACCACCGACGAGCTGACACGTGCGCGCGACGAGGGAGTGATCGACCGGAATGTGATTGCCATGGGAGGCATCTCGCTCGACAGGATTCCGCAGGTTGCAGAGCTGGGATTCGGCGGAGTGGCACTCCTGGGCGACGTCTGGAGCCGCGCAAACAACCGCGGGGAGTTCATCAGCCATATCGACGAGCTTCGCCGTGCAACGAAATAGCAAAATCAGCCGGCAAAAGTCTTGCAAACTCAAAATATTGGTTACCTTTGTTCAGACAATTGCGCCCCGAAAGCGCCAACAAACAATCTAAAAACACAGAGATGCTATGACGTCAATAAAATGCATAGTCGATGAGATCATCTATCATCAGGTTGACAGCGACTGGGCAGTGGTCACCGCCACCAAATACGACTCCAAGAGCGACACCATCGCCCCACGTGCCAAGACAAAGCTTGTGGGGCCACTTGCCGACGTTCGTCCGGGAAGCCTGCTGGAGCTGGAGGGCGAATACAAGAACGACGACAAATATGGAATGCGCTTCGAGGTCGAGAGCTACTACGAGACTATGCCCGACAGCCTCTACGGACTGCGCAAGTTCCTCGGGAGCGGAATCATCAAGGGCCTGGGAGCATCGCTTGCCAAGGCCATTGTGGCACGCTTCGGCTCAGACACCGCCCGGATTATTGACGAAGAGCCGGAACGCCTCAGAGAGATACCGAAGATTGGAAAGAAGAAGCTCGCTCAGATAAAGGAGAGCTGGGACGAATACCGCGACCAGGCTGCCACCATGATAAGCCTGCAGGAGATGGGCATCAGCGTGGCATACGCCAACAAGATACGCAGTCAGTACCATGGCGACGCCGTAAAGAGCGTCCGCGAGAATCCCTATCGACTGGCCGACGACATCAAGGGCATCGGGTTCAAGATGGCCGACGAGATTGCAAGCCACATAGGCTACAGTCGCGACGACGAACGACGCTGCCGCAGCGGAATAGTCTACGCACTGCGTAGCATCAGAGACGAGGGGCACACCTACGCCACACGCCAGCAGCTGATGCGCGCTGCCAAGGAGCTTCTCGGCGTTGACGAGGAGGTCATCAACCATACACTCGAGACGCTGGAGTTCCACAATGTCACCATTGAGCCCGACGACACCATCTATCTCAACTCACTACTGATAGCGGAGCGCGAAGTGGCCGACAACCTGCAGCGACTGACCAGCAACCCCACCCGGAGAGATGTCAGCGAGAGCGACATCAAGGATGGCGGCACCTACAACTCCGAGCAGCGCGACGCCATCGTCAAGTCGCTCAGCGAGAAGGTGCTGGTGCTCACAGGCGGTCCGGGCACCGGAAAGACCACTACCATCAAGGGAATGATCAGCGAGATGCGACGCCGTGACATGGAGATCCTCCTGGCAGCGCCCACCGGACGTGCCGCCAAACGAATGTCGGAAGCCACGGGGATGAACGCACGCACCATCCACCGACTGCTGGAGTTCAATCCCAACGGCGGATTCAAGCGCAACTCCTCCTCACAGCTTGAGGGCGACGTGCTCATTGTCGACGAGTGCTCAATGATAGACCTTGAGCTCTTCCGCCACCTTGTGGAGGCCGTCCCCGACAAGATGCAACTCATCCTCGTAGGCGACGTCAACCAGCTGCCAAGCATCGGAGCGGGCAACGTGCTGCGCGACATCATCGATTCCGGCATGATACCTGTTGTCCATCTGACACAAATCTATCGCCAGAGCGAAGCAAGCAAGATAGTCACCAACGCCTATGCCGTCAACATGGGCCACATGCCCGACCTCCACAACCATCGCGATTCGGACTTCTTCTTCATCAGCAAGGAGACAAGCGAGGAGATTGCCGACACCATCGTTGAACTTGTCCGCGACCGCCTGCCTAGAGCCTACTCGTGCAGCAAGGAGGATATTCAGGTGCTTACGCCGATGCAGAAGGGCGTGCTGGGCACCGACTCGCTCAACAAGCGACTTCAGGACGCCCTCAATCCGCGCAACCCAATCTTCTCGAAGACGATTGACGGCTTTCGCACGGGCGACAAGGTGATGCAGACGGTCAACAACTACGACAAGAAGGTCTTCAACGGTGACATCGGCATCGTGGCCGGAGTGGTCCAGAAGGAGCGCATGCTGACAGTCAACTTCGACGATAAGAACGTCAAATACCACGACAATGAGTTCAACGAGCTGGTTCTGGCATACGCGATAACCATCCATAAGAGCCAGGGCGCAGAGTTCCCCATCGTGGTCATCCCGATGACGATGGACCATTACGTCATGCTCCAGCGCAACCTGCTCTACACCGCCATCACGCGTGCCAAGCGCATCTGCATCATTGTCGGTTCGGAGCGCGCCATAGGCTACGCCACGACCCACAACCCCGTGTTCCGCCGCAACTCAAAGCTGAAGGAGCGAATCCGTAAGGCTCTGACATAGCCGCTCATCCACGCTGTGGGGAGAGAGAATATAGAATAGATAGTAACAGACAATATACCATAGATTATGAATAGAATAAAACTAGCCGCTCTGGCTCTCCTGATGGGAGTGAGCGCAGAGGCACAGGAGTACAAGGTATTCCAGTTCACCAACGAGAATCTGCCTACGATCGACGGCAATGCAGCCGACTGGGATTGCGTCCCCGCCAGCTACATCCTCACCGAGCAGAACCTTAAGGAGGATGAGGGGAAGCACGCCGCGCCCGACCCTTCAACGCTGAAGATAAGCGTAAAGGTGGGCTGGTCGGCAGAGACACAGCGCCTCTACTTCCTCTACGAAGCCGACGACAACTATTGGCGCTTCGGCGAGAACTCGCTGAGCACCGACATCTTCGAGGTTGTCGTTGACGGCGACTGCTCCGGTGGTCCCTTCATCGACCGTTTCCACCCCACAGCGCCCAAGGATGTATGGCAGGCGTGGTTCAAGTTTCATGGCTGTCACGCCCAGAACTACCACATCTTCACTCCGCCCCACGGCGACGACTGGTGCATGCTCTGGGGACCGCAGGTATGGCTGAAGCAGGCGCCCTACTCCGCCCACGCCTACAGCTACACCATGCACGACGGTGAGTCGGGCCATCTGACTCTGGAGTTCTACATCACCCCCTTTGACCACGCCGACGCCGACGGTCCCGCTCTCTCCCGCCCCACTCACCTACGTGAGGGAAACGAGATTGGTCTCTCGTGGGCTGTCATCGACTGGGACGCCAGCCCGACCAGCAAAGATGGCTTCTGGAACCTCTCCGACGAGCACACCATGTACGGCAACGCCAGCTACCTCCGCCGTTTCCGGTTGATGGAGGTGGAGAAATA
>CAZKNB010000162.1:0-3726 GCA_964554075.1 uncultured Bacteroides sp. | reverse complement strand
TATTCATTTATCGCCTTCAGCAGGAGCTGGATGGCGCGTTCGGGATCCTTCTCCTCGTTGAGGAGGTTGACAAACTTACTGCCGATGATACCGCCGCGTGAAAACTCACAGGCAGCATCGAAGGTAGCCTTGTTTGAGATGCCGAAACCAACCATGCGCGGGTTGCGCAGCTTCATGCGGTCCACCTTCTCGAAGTAGGCACGCTTCTGCGCGTTGAAGTCCTTCTGAGCGCCTGTAGTGGCTGCCGACGACACCATGTAGATAAATCCGTCGGTGTTGTTGTCAATCTCACGTACGCGCTCCTCGCTTGTCTCGGGAGTGATGAGCATAATCATCTTCACGTTGTACTTCTCGGCTATGGCACGGTAGCTCTCCTCGTAGTCCTTGAATGGGAGGTCGGGGATGATCACTCCGTCGATGCCCACCTCGTTGCACTTCTGGCAGAAGCGCTCGAAGCCATACTGCATGATTGGGTTCAGGTAGCCCATCAGCAGCAATGGAATCTTTACTTCGTTACGGATGCCCTCAAGCTGGCTGAAGAGCAGGCGGAGCGACATGCCGTTGCGCAGGGCGCGTGTAGCTGCTCCCTGGATAACGATGCCGTCGGCCATAGGGTCGCTGAAGGGGATGCCAATCTCAATCATGTTGACTCCCGCACGCTCAAGACTCTTAATCACCTGCGCGGTGCCGTCGAGTGTGGGGTCGCCCGCACAGAAGTATATTGACAGCAGTCTCTCTTTTCCGCTGCCAAACAATTCGTTTATTCTATTCATCATATCTTCTATTTCTGTTTTATTTCCTTTATAAATTTCCTGAGCCTTTCGACATCCTTGACTCCCGGTTCCGTCTCAAACCGGCTGTTCAGGTCGTAGCCGGCAAGCTGTGGATGGGTGAAGTTGCGGAGCTCCTCCAGGCTCTCCGGACCTATGCCGCCACTGAGTAGGAAGGGGGTGTTCAGCGTGTAGCCCTCCAGCACCGACCAGTCGAAGCGTCGGCCCGAGCCGCCATACTCCTTGCATTTAGTGTCGAAGAGTAGGTAGTCGCAGCAGTCGGCATAGCTCTCCGCTGCCTTGAGGTCGGCTGGTTCGGCTATCGACAATGCCTTGATGACCTTCAGCCCACGGCTACGCAGCGCCTGGCAGAGCTCCTTCGGCTCCTTGCCATGCAGCTGTATGTAGTCCAGGTGGAACTCCTCGGCTCTCTCTGCAATGTCGTCTATGCCGGCGTTGACAAAGACTCCGACGCGTCGGGCGCTGACGGGCAGGTAGACGGGCATGGAGGCGACGTAGCGGGGCGACTTGCTGAAGAAGATGAATCCCATCAAGTCGATGCCCAGCGACTCCACCTGGCGGATGTTGTCCGCCTCTCTCATGCCGCAAACCTTTATCAGCTTACCCTCTGTCATTGTCCCAGTGCCTTAATAAACTCGCCCAATGCCTCGCCCGGAGCGGGTGTCTTCATGAATGCCTCGCCCATAAGGAAGCCTCGGAAGCCCGCTTCGCGGAGCTGCTTCACTGTCTCTGGATCTGAGAGTCCGCTCTCCGACACCTTCACCTTATCCTCAGGCAGCAGCTCTGCCAGGCGGAAGGAGTTGGCAACGTCGGTATGGAAGGTGCCCAGGTTGCGGTTGTTCACACCGACAACGTCGGTCTCCGCAGTGATATACTCCAGTTCACTCTCGCTGTGAATCTCCAGCAGCACCTCGAGTCCCAGCTCGTGGGCAACGCCTGTAAGGTGGTCGCACTCGCCCTTCTCAAGGTCGGCGGCGATAAGCAGGACAGCGTCGGCACCAATCAGCTTGGCTTGGTAGAGCTGATACTCATCGACTATAAAGTCCTTGCGAAGTATCGGGAGTGTGGTCAGCTGGCGCACACGGCGCAAATCGTCAATCGTACCGCCAAAGTAGGGCGTGTCGGTCAGAATGGAGAGGGCTGTGGCACCAGCTGCCTGATAGGATGGCACAACCAGCTCAGGACGTGCATCCTCGGCAATCCATCCCTTCGACGGAGAGCGACGCTTGAACTCGGAGATGATTCCGGTTGATGAGGTGGCAAGTGCCTCCTTGAATGAGTGCTGCTTAGGCAGTCCTGCTGCAAGGCTCTTCAACTTCTCGAGTGATACGGCGCGCTTCTGCTCCTCAAGATCAATGCGCTTCTTAGCGACGATTTCCGTCAAAATGTCATTTCCCATTTTTCTTTTGTGTTAGCTGTTCAGTTCTATAAATTTCTTTAGTGTTGCTTTAGCTTTGCCGCTCTCGAGCGATTCGCGTGCTATGGCGATACACTCCTCAATGCTCTTCTCAGGATTCATCACCTGGATGGCGAAGGCTGCGTTCACAACGACGGCATCCTTCTGTGCCTCTGTGGCTGTGTTGTTCATCACGGCGTCGAAGATGGCTGCCGCTGCCTGCGGGGTGTCGCCTCCGTAGAGGTCGCTCTCCTGATGGCGCTTGAAGCCAAGCTGCTCGGGGGTGTAGAGCTTCTCATGGCCTGTAGTAGCCACCTTGAAGGTGTCGGTCAGTGAGATCTCGTCATATCCGTCGAGGCTGTGAACGACGGCGAAGTTGGTGCCGGAGCTCTGGTAAACGTAGTTGTAGAGGCGGAGCAGCGGGAGATTGTAGACTCCCAGCAGCTGATAGCGCGGCATCACGGGGTTCACCAGCGGGCCAAGCATGTTGAAGAATGTGCGGACGGCGAGAGCCTTGCGCACCGGAGCCACTGCCTTCAGCGCAGGGCTGAAGAGTGGGGCGTGGAGGTAGGCGATGTTACACTCATCCATCGAGCGACGAAGCTTGTCGTTGTCGGAGGTGAACTTCACTCCGTGCTGCTCCATCACGTTGCTGGCGCCACTTACCGATGTTGCTCCATAGTTGCCGTGCTTAACGACGGGGTAGCCCGCGCCGGCAACGGTGAAGCATGCTGCAGTACTGATGTTGAAGGTGTTTTTGCCGTCGCCTCCGGTACCTACGATGTCGATAGGATTGTAGCCGCCGAGGTCAACGGGGACACGCATCTCAAGCAGGGCGTCGCGGAATCCGCAAAGCTCCTCTACAGAGATGTTGCGCATCAGGTAAAC
Organism: uncultured Bacteroides sp.; assembly: GCA_964554075.1. GTDB lineage: Bacteria > Bacteroidota > Bacteroidia > Bacteroidales > Bacteroidaceae > Bacteroides. The sequence goes on along the minus strand of CAZKNB010000162.1, from coordinate 651 downwards.
AGTGATCAGTGAGGCTGTCTGTGCCTCTGTATATTTGCCTTGCGCTATGCCTTGAAGTATCAGGCGCGCTTCGTCGCGGCCCAGATACTGATGTTCGAATAGTTTATATAATATCTGTTTCATAGTTATCTCTCTCTATTTAAAGTTCAAGGAAGTTTTTGATGATTGTCTTGCCCTCCGGAGTCAGCACCGACTCGGGATGGAACTGGATGCCGAAGACGGGCAGAGTGCGGTGGCGGAGCGCCATGATAAGTCCCTCGCCGCTCTCGGCTGTCACCTCAAGCTCTGCGGGGAATCCCTCGCGGCTGACCACCCATGAGTGGTAGCGTCCCACCTTAAGCTCTCGCGGCAGTCCCTGGAAGGGGCAGTCGCCCGTGAGCAGCGTGATCTCCGACTGAATGCCGTGGTAGACGCTGGAGAGGTTCTCCAGCTTTGCTCCGAAGGCCTCGCCGATAGCCTGATGGCCCAGGCAGACGCCGAGGATAGGTTTCTCCTTGGCATATCTCTTGATGACGGGCAGCAGGAGTCCGGCCTCTTCGGGTATTCCCGGTCCGGGCGAAAGTATAATCTTGTCGTACTTCTCCACATCCTCCAGAGTCAGCTTATCGTTGCGGATGACGTCGGTATCTGTGTAGCCGAGTTCACGCACGA
>CAZKNB010000161.1:0-3734 GCA_964554075.1 uncultured Bacteroides sp. | reverse complement strand
AACCGCCGCGTCACTCCCGAGCTGCTCAACGCCGACACCTATAGCTTCAACTACGGCGAATGGGAGCGCGTGAAGAGCGACTACGACGCCCTGGCTGCCGACGCCATGCGTATCGGCTACGCCATGCCTGCCAAGTATAAACTGGCTTTCGACCAGCTTATCGGCTACCCCGTGCTGGCCTGCTCAAACCTCTACGACATGTACTACGCCCACGCCATGAACAAGAAGCTGGCGGCTAAGAACGACGCAGAGGCAAACCGCTGGGCGGACGAGGTGGAGCGCTGCTTCAAGCGCGACGGCGAACTGACCGACTTCTACCATAAGCTGAACGGTGGCAAGTGGAACCATCTGATGGATCAGGTGCACATCGGCTATAAGAGCTGGAACAACCCCGACTCTCCGTCGATGCCCGAGGTTAAGCGCGTGGAGGTCGCTGCAACGGCTGCCGCCGCACGCCCCGAATATCTCTTCAAGGATAATGGCGGATATGTCAGCATCGAGGCTGAACACTACTCACGCATCGGAGGCAACAGCAAGGCGGCGTGGAGCGTAATCCCCGAACTGGGACAGAACCTCTCGGCTCTCACCACCCTGCCCGTCACAGCCTCTCCCGAGGGTCTCTATGCCGAGTATGACTTCGAGAGCGACAAGACCGGCGAGGTGAAGGTTACGGTACGCCTGGCTCCTACCCTCAACTTCAACGTGAAGGGACTGAGCTACGCCATCAGCATCGATGGAGGCGAGGAGCAGACGGTCAACATCAATGGCGACTACGACGGCAACCTCGGCAAGATTCAGCGTGAGCACCTCATCTACAAGCGCACACGCCTGGAGATTGGCAAGGCTGGCAAGCATACACTGCGCATCCGTCCGCTCGACGCGGGACTGGTGTTCGAGAACATCCTCATCAACACCGGCAACCTCCAGAAGAGCTACCTGGGCGCACCCGAGACACTGAAAGCAAATTAATCAAATAATCGTTTACCTAAAATTAGAACAATGAAAAAATTAATCTTGATGATTGCCCTCTTTATGGGCGTTGCGTTTGGAGCTCAGGCTCAGACGCCGGTACGCAATGTCGACATGGATGCCGTTTCTAAGATTGGCGGCAACACCAGCTATGACGATGAGAACTGCACGGCTACATTCACAGGCCAGTGGAACAGATGGATTGACCTGCCGGGCATCAGTGGCGATATTTCCGACACTCCTAACCTGCAGATGGAGATCCTGAAGAGCAACGTAATCCTGCGCGTCGTTCTTCGTCTGAACGCTGAGGGCGAGTCAAAGCCTAAGGAGGTTCAGGTGGCTGCTTTCTATGGTCAGATGGGTAAGCCTATCACTGCTTCCAAGCTGGTTAAGATTAACCTGGTGAAGGGCAGCAAGGGTGAGGTCAGCGAGGACGACCTGAAGAATGTTGTCAGCGTAAGAATTTCTATGGCTAAGGCTGTCGACGATGCCGAGGAGCCATGGGCAGTTCAATTCGGAAAAGTTTCCTTAAATAAATAGTGCAATATTTGTACTTACGAGCATTTTAAGTATTTAGAATCGAAGAGCCGCACCCGTGATGGGCGCGGCTCTTCTGTTTCCTAATATAGCTCAAGTCCGAATTCCTTCTTCAGTTTCAGCAGCGACGGATTCTTCTTCGCCATCAGCTGGAAGCGCTCCACGCGTCCCACGGCACGCACCGTCTCCTTCGCCTCACTGACGCGCACCTGCATCTGCACATTCTTATTCTGAAGATACTTGCGCAGGTAGCTCTGTATGCTGGGCTGCATCGTGCGGAAGTCGCGGGCTGAGAGGTCGTTGTCCACCACCACCTCGAAACTTACTCCATCCTTCATCAGCGACAGACGCATGGGCTGCATCCTTCGCGCAAAGGCCACGTAGTCCTTCGGGAGGGCATTGGCATAGGCCTGCCAGTAGTGGTTGAGGTCGCGCTCATTGAACTCCATATCGTCGACCGGGGCAGCAGCCTTTGTCTCCTCGCCTCCATTTCCTGCGGCTCCGCCATTGACCTGAGCCGCATCGGCAACAGCGTCAACGCCGTTAGCTCCGCCCTCGGCTGTCTGAGCGGCAGCCTTAGAGAGTCCGCTCTTGATGGAGATACCCATGGCGTCGCGCGTCATGAATGGCACCTTGCGGTCCGAGACGATGCTCTTAGCCAGCTGCTCCGCCATAGCTCCGCCGACATAAGGCTTTTGGTCGGGGGCAGCTTTTGCAGTAGCTCCGGGTTTTCCGGGTTTTCCTGCTTTTTCTGCGGTAGCTACGTTTGGTCCTGTGGCTGTTCCTGCAGCTCCAGCTGTGGCTCCAGCGGCTCCTGCAACCCCGGCTGTAGTTCCGGCGTTGGCAGCTCCGGCGGCACCTCCGATGTTTCCGGCATTTGCAGCGGCATTTCCGTTGATATTCTCTTTAGTCACGTTTTGCTGAGCGTTGCCACCTTGTGCAGCTACCCCAGCGTTGTCAGCCGGCTGCTGAGCAGCCGTCTGAGACTTGAATATGGGTTTTAATTGTCGCTTAGGGCGACGCCCACCACTAAGGTCATCATCCCCCTGCCCTATCTGCGCCACCTGGATCAGCGTCAGCTCCACAAGCAGGCGCTTGTTCTTGCTGGTGCGATAGTTCATGTCGCAGTCGTTGCACAGCTTCATCGCTCTGTAGAGGAAGGGCAACGGGCACTTCTGCGCCTGTTCGCTGTAGCGCTGGCGGATGGAGGCACCCACCTGAAGCAGGGGCAATGTGGCAGCATCCTTGCTGACCAGCAGGTCGCGGAAGTGGGCTGAGAGACCGGTGATGAAGTGGTCACCGGCAAATCCCTTGCTGAGCACCTCATTGAAGAGCAGCAGGGCATCGCTCACACGATTCTCGAGGAGCATATCTGTCAGTCGGAAATAGTATTCGTAGTCCAGCACGTTGAGGTTCTCAATCACCTTCTGGTAGGTGATGTTTCCTCCCGTGAAGCTCACCACCTGGTCGAAGATGGAGAGTGCGTCGCGCATTCCTCCGTCCGCCTTCTGGGCAATCACGTTGAGTGCCTCGGGCTCGGCGGTGTATCCTTCGGTCTGAGCCACGTAAGCGAGGTGGTTCACCGTATCCTCAACACTCATGCGGTTGAAGTCATAGATCTGGCAGCGCGACAGGATGGTCGGCAGGATCTTATGCTTCTCGGTTGTGGCGAGGATGAAGACAGCGTGGCGAGGAGGCTCCTCGAGTGTCTTCAGGAAGGCGTTGAAGGCGGCAGACGAGAGCATGTGGACCTCGTCGATGATATAGACCTTGTAGCGACCAATCTGCGGCGGTATGCGCACCTGCTCCACCAGTGATCGGATATCTTCGACCGAGTTGTTGGAAGCGGCGTCGAGCTCATATATGTTGTACGAGCGCTGTTCGTTGAAGGCCACGCACGATTCGCACTGGTTGCATGGTTCTCCCTCCGCCGTAAGCGACATACAGTTGATTGTCTTGGCAAAGATTCGTGCGCAGGTGGTTTTTCCCACGCCTCGTGGACCGCAGAAGAGGTAGGCGTGCGCCAGCTTCTGTGTCTGTATTGCGTTTTTCAACGTCGTGGTCAGCGCAGCCTGTCCAACGACGCTTCTGAAGGTCGTCGGTCTATACTTGCGTGCCGATACTATATAATTCTCCATAATTTGTAAACCTGTTACATGTGTTGAGTTTCGGCAAAAATACGCAAAAGTCCGAAGATTTCCGCAACACTGTAGCGGAAATTATGAAGT
>CAZKNB010000160.1:0-3741 GCA_964554075.1 uncultured Bacteroides sp. | reverse complement strand
GAAAGGGTTCATCAGAACCTCTGCAACGGATATTATGTCGTTGCAAGATAAAATAGATGCAATGAATCATGGTTTGCCTATGTTTTAGAAGGAAATTGCCCGATTTTTGCCTATGTTTTAGAAGAATGGACTTCGCTTATTACTGAAGTCCAACGATTTAGCGCAGTGTTATGTATTTGCTATAAATCTACACTTTCAACTCTGCTTCGGGGTGAATTGGCGGAAAAATTGAAAATCTTTGGATTGAGCGACTGAAAATCTTTGGATTTTTGGTCGGATTTTGCAAGATATCGCTATATTTGCCCAAACATTCACTAAATACGTAAAGGTATGTATTACGAAAGACTCGTTGAAAAAGAGATTGAGAAGAAGCTGAAGTCCTCTGGTGCCGTACTGGTTGCCGGGCCGAAATTCTGTGGCAAGACCACCACTTGCATGCTCTATCAGAAGAGCTTTGTGAAACTAAACACACTTCAAACCATACAAATGGCGCGTATGAACCCTAAGGCGGTGCTGAATGGAGCGACTCCACGCCTCATTGACGAATGGCAGAAGGCGCCAGACGTATGGAATCAAGTTAAGGACGACCTGGACTTCGATTATCAGTTCGGAAAATACATTCTGACAGGCAGTTCAACCCCCGCTGACAAAACGGAAGTTCATCACAGTGGAGCCGGGCGAATCACCCCTGTGAAGATGCGTCCCATGAGTCTATGGGAATCGAAGGAATCGAAAGGCATCGTCTCATTGCGTGATTTGTTCGACGGTGGACACTCCTTCCCATGGGAACCAGTCAACGACTTTACGCTTGACGATGTAGCCCATGTGATTTGCCGCGGTGGCTGGCCAATCTCCATCATTGCCGACAAGGAGATTTCACTGGATGTTACCCGCAACTACTGGAACAGTCTGTTCGTATTTGAAGATTGTGAGAACGAACGTTTCCGCGACAAACGCCCTGAAGTGATGAAAATGATTGTTCGCAGCTACGCGCGTCATATCTCCACCGAGGCTGCAGCCTCTACCATCATTGCGGACGTACGTCAGAGCAACGAGCGCACTATGGACGTCCGTACGTTCGAAGACTATCGCGAGGCTCTCAACGACATTTATATTTTGGAGGATATGACGGCATGGAATCCCAGCATACGCTCGAAAACCTCAATCCGTTCTACTCCCACTCGTCATTTCGTCGACACCTCAATCGCTTGTATGTCTTTGGGCGTAACCCCTCATGACCTACATCGTGACTTGGAGAGCCTGGGTCTTTTCTTCGAGGATTTGGCTGTACGAGACCTAAGAATCTACACCGATTGTCTGGGAGGCGAAGTGATGCATTACCGCGACAACACAGGGTTGGAATGTGACGCCGTGGTACACCTTGCAGACGGTCGATGGGGTGCCATCGAAATCAAGTTGGGCGGCGATGCCTTGATTGAAGCTGGCGCCTCGTCGCTCAAGCGTCTGAAATCCAAGCTGGAGGAGAAGAGCAATGAGAATGCGCCATCCTTCCTTATGGTGCTGACAGCAGTAGGTGGTGCCTATCAGCGCGAAGACGGCGTGTATGTGACCCCTCTTAACTTTATGAAGGAATAAAACGCCCCACGATTTTAGCAGAATCGTTTTATTAATTATCTTTGCGAAAATATTTCTATATAATGGAAACTACATCAGACAGTATTATCATTATTCCTACATACAACGAAAAGGAAAATATAGAGAATATCATCAGAGTGGTATTCAATCTGGAGAAGAAGTTCAACATTCTCGTCGTCGAGGATAATTCGCCCGACGGAACGGCCGACATCGTGAGAAGACTGCAGACCGAGTTCCCCGACCGTCTGTTCATGATCGAACGTAAGGGCAAACTGGGATTGGGAACTGCTTATATCGCTGGCTTCAAATGGGCTCTCGAAAGGGATTATCAGTACGTCTTCGAGATGGATGCGGACTTCAGCCATAACCCCGACGACCTGCCACGTCTCTACGAGGCTTGCCACTCGAAAGGGGGCGACCTCTCTATCGGCTCGCGCTACGTGAGCGGCGTGAACGTGGTCAACTGGCCTATGGGACGAGTGCTGATGTCATACTTCGCTTCGAAATATGTGCGCCTGGTGACGGGACTCCCCATCCACGACACCACTGCGGGATTCGTCTGCTACCGTCGTGAGGTGCTCGAGACCATCGACCTCGACGCCATCCAGTTTAAGGGATATGCCTTCCAGATTGAGATGAAACACACCGCCTATAAGTGCGGCTTCAATGTCGTTGAGGTTCCCGTCATCTTCGTCAACCGCGAACTGGGTACTTCGAAGATGAATGGCAGCATCTTCGGCGAGGCTGTCTTCGGCGTAATCAAACTGAGACTGAACAGTATCTTCAATAAATATCCACAGAAGAAGGGATGACACTTATGAAGCGCATTTGCATTGAGGGTGCCACCATCGTCAACGAGGGGCACAAGTTCACAGGGTCGCTGGTGATTGAGGGCGACACGATAGCCGAGATTCTGCACGAGGGCGAGAAGCCGCAGGCCGACTGCGACGAGGTGATCAACGCCGAGGGCTGCTACCTGATGCCGGGCGTGATTGATGACCATGTCCACTTCCGCGACCCGGGTCTGACCCATAAGGCGGACGTGGAGAGCGAGAGCCGCGCTGCTGCTGCGGGAGGTGTGACATCGGTGATGGACATGCCGAACACGAAACCGCAGACTACCTCGATCGAGGCTTGGGAAGAGAAGATGAGGATGTTCGGCGAGAAGTGCCGTGTGAACTATTCGTGCTACTTCGGCGCGACCAACGAGAATGCGCATCTCTTCGCTCAGCTGGATAAGCACGATGTATGCGGCGTGAAGCTCTTCATGGGCTCGAGCACGGGCAACATGCTGGTGGACCGCAAGGAGACTCTTGATGCCATCTTCGCCGAGAGTGAACTCCCAATCGCCGTTCACTGCGAGGATCAGACCATCATAAAACAGAATACGGAGCGCGCACTGGCCGAGGCTGGTGTCGACGGTGATGTGCCGGTGGAGATGCATCCGCTGATCCGCTCGGAGGAGGCTTGCTACAGGTCGTCCGCGCTGGCTGTCGAGCTGGCCAGACGTCACGGTGCCCGCCTTCACCTGCTCCACGTGTCTACTGCCCGCGAACTGGAGTTGCTGAGCTCTGCTGCGCTCGACGCCGACAAGAGGATTACCGCCGAGGCTTGCGTGGCTCACCTGATGTTCACCGATGCCGACTATGCCCGCCTGGGAAGCCGCATCAAGTGTAATCCGGCCATCAAGAGCGAGGCTGACCGCAAGGCGCTGCGTGAGGCTCTGCGAAGCGGAAAGATTGACGTCATAGCTACCGACCACGCTCCTCACCTGCTGAGCGAGAAGGAGGGTGGTGCCATCAAGGCTGTTTCGGGCATGCCGATGGTGCAGTTCTCCCTGATCAGCATGCTGGGACTTACAGACGAGGGTGTGATGAGTGTCGAGGAGGTTGTGGAGAAGATGTGCCACGCTCCTGCCCGACTCTTCGAGGTCAACAAGCGTGGGTTCCTGCGTGTGGGTTACAAGGCGGACATCGCGCTGGTGCGTCGTGAGGATTGGACGCTGACGCCGGAGGACATCGTCAGCAAGTGTGGATGGAGTCCGCTGGAGGGCAGCGAGATGCACTGGAAGGTGGAGCGCACAATGGTGAATGGTACGACGGTGTATGACCGTGGACGTATCAATGATGCATTCCGCGGAGAGGC
>CAZKNB010000159.1:0-3742 GCA_964554075.1 uncultured Bacteroides sp. | reverse complement strand
GCGAGCGCTGGGAATCTGTTGAGATTCTGAGCCACGAATTTTATAATCTTGGTCATATGGTTGAGGGGGCTGTGGCTCACTATCAAGCCACCGGTCAGCGCAATTTTCTCGACATAGCCATTCGTTATGCCGACTGTGTCTGTCGTGCCATTGGTCCAAATGAGGGACAGCTGGTGCGTGTGCCGGGACATCAGATTGCCGAGATGGCTCTGGCTAAACTCTATCTCGTAACCGGTGATCATAAGTATCTCGATGAGGCAAAGTTCTTTCTCGACCAGCGTGGACGCACATCTCGACGCGACGCCTACAGTCAGGCTCATAAACCCGTTACGGAGCAGAGCGAGGCTGTTGGTCATGCCGTTCGTGCATCATATATGTATGCTGGTATGGCCGACGTGGCTGCGCTGACAGGCGACACGGCATACATTCATGCCATCGACCGCATCTGGGACAATATGGTAGGAAAGAAGTACTATATAACTGGTGGAATAGGTGCTACGGCAAACGGTGAGGCTTTCGGGGCCAACTACGATTTGCCAAACGCTACAGCCTACTGCGAGACCTGTGCAGCCATTGGCAATGTCTATGTCAACCATCGCCTCTTCCTGCTGCATGGCGATTCTAAATACTACGATGTGGTGGAGCGCACACTCTATAATGGTTTGTTGAGTGGCGTATCGCTCGATGGCGGTAGCTTCTTCTATCCCAATCCTCTGGCGAGCGACGGTGGCTACGAGCGCAAGCCCTGGTTCGGCTGTGCCTGCTGCCCGTCAAACATCTGTCGCTTCATTCCCTCCCTGCCGGGCTACGTCTATGCGGTGAAGAACTCCGATGTCTATGTCAATCTTTTCCTTGGCAATCAAGCCAGCCTGAAGGTGAATGGACGTGATGTGGAGCTATCTCAGACCACCGACTATCCGTGGAACGGCGATATAAATCTGGAGGTTAAGAAGAATCGTGCAGGACGTTTCGCTCTGAAGATACGTATTCCGGGATGGGTGCGCAATCAGCCTGTTCCGAGCGACCTGTATAGATATAGCGATACTCTTCAGCCGCACTATTCAGTCAGTGTGAATGGTCAGTCGGCAGAGGGTAACATGGAGAGTGGTTACTTCACTATTGAGCGCACCTGGAAGCGTGGCGACCGTGTCTCTATTCATTTCGATATGGAGGCAAGAAGTGTAGTTGCCAACGAGGCAGTGAAGGCCGACAGGGGGCGCGTGGCTGTGGAGCGTGGTCCGATAGTCTATTGTGCCGAGGGTGTTGACAACGATTTCGACCTGCGCACTGCGGTAGTTGTCCTGTCGCCGAAGTTTGTCGAGACAGCTGCTCCCGACCTTCTCCACGGAATCATCCGTTTGCAGACAGATGCGCAGACAGTTACCCGTGGCTCCGATGGTCGTCTGACTCTTACCGACGTCAAGCTCAATCTTATTCCCTACTATGCTTGGTGCCATCGTGGAGCCGGCACAATGAGGGTATGGCTTCCGCAGAATCTGAGCGAGTCTATGTCAGAGAAAAAGTAGTGATTACGGCGGAGAAGAAGTAGCGGTTAATCCTTCTTCTTCTCTTCGCTCTTGGTGTACTTCTCGTCGATATATGAGAAGAGCGACCAGTGGTTGATGTGAACGTTTTCCGATTTGTAGGAGATGTAGTCCATGATGCCCACAAAGATGCAGAAGATGATGATTGCTATAAGAATGTATGACATACGCTTTTAATTGTTGGTTAGGGATTGATAGTTAGGGGAGGGGGTTACGCCTCTCTCTTTGTCTGACGGCGGCGGGGCTGATGAAGACTTGCCAGATAGCCGTCGCAATGACGCAAGTTGTAGATGGCTATGGCGGGACACAGTGTGAATATGCCGGCCAGCACACCATAAATAATATAATCCATTCTCATTCTTTCAATACTTAAATATGTTATCCTAAATAAAAATCAATCTTCGCCACGCCACTCATCTATCTCGTCGCGACTCTCGTCGTTGTCGTAATAGTCGTCATGGGCGTCGTAGCTCTCATTTTCGTAATGGTAATCGTCGTCGGATGAAGAGTAGTCGTCGTCATGCTCATACTCATCGAAGTACTCCTCCTCTTCGTCGCACTCCTCATGATAATCCTCCTCCTCGTCGTAGTCTTCACAATCTTCACACTCCTCAAAGTCGTGGAGGTCATGAAGTCCCTCGGCTCCGCAGTCACATTCACAAATGTTCGGCATCGAATCTCTGCGACGCTCTTCAGCCTCCCGTTTCAGCAGAAGCTGTTTGCGGGCACGGTAGCCGATGTATCCGGCCAATAAAAGAAAAACCAGTATTTCCATTGATGAATACCCTTCCTGTCTACTCTTCGTACAGTTCGTCGATCTCGTCACGCTCCTCGTCGGAAATCTCGTCGCCATCACTGAAGTAGGATTCGCCGTCGTAGAAGTTCAGGTCCTCCTCTTCGAAACTAATGTTCGGATTGGTGCAATAGCCGGAGTGGTGGTCGTTCTCCTCAAAGTTCATAGGTGTCTGGCGCTTCAGCTCCTGTTCCCGTTCGGAGTCGCTGTCCCTGCGGATAAGTCCGCGGTCGCCCTCATTCCAGTCGTAAAGGAGAATGGTGTCGGCAGCGTCGCTCTGGATGTATGTGGTACCATGACCCGAGCACGACACTCCCATTGATGGTAGAATTGTCGTGAGCACTATAACCAGGCTAATGTTAGAGATCCTTCTTATATCGTTTACCATACGTGTTTTACAAAACGTTGGCAAAGTTAGTGCAAATCTTTTAAGTTTAATGTGTTAAGCTAAAAGATTAAACGACTTTTGACGTTTCGGCTGATTATTTGACCCTTAGAGTGGGACGATTTACACTTTTTCTGACATCCGAGGTGCGCTCTTTCGGCTAAAGGAGGTATCTTTGCAGCAGATTTATTTTTACCTAACAGAAATAGTGAACAATATGAACGAATTGACAGGAGCGGACTTTAAATCCGCAACTGAAGCTGAAAACAAAAAGCTGTTTATCGAAACCTACGGATGCCAGATGAACGTGGCAGACAGTGAGGTGATTGCCTCTGTCATGCAGATGGCGGGCTACTCTATGGCGGAGACTCTCGAGGAGGCGGACGCCGTGTTTATGAACACCTGCTCCATCCGCGACAACGCTGAGCAGAAGATTTTCAACCGCCTGGAGTATTTCCACTCTCTGCGCCGGAAGAAGCGCAACCTGATTGTCGGTGTGCTGGGCTGTATGGCTGAACGCGTGAAGGATGATCTCATCAACAACTATCATGTTGACCTGGTGGTTGGTCCCGATGCCTATCTCACTCTGCCCGACCTTACCGCTGCCGTTGAGGCTGGCGAGAAGGCCATCAACGTGGAACTTTCCACCACGGAGACCTATCGCGACGTGATTCCTTCGCGCATCTGCGGCAACCACATCTCCGGTTTTGTGTCAATCATGCGTGGTTGCAACAACTTCTGCACCTACTGCATCGTGCCCTACACTCGCGGACGCGAGCGCAGCCGCGACATCGAGAGTATCCTCAATGAGGTGAGCGACCTGGTGAAGAAGGGATACAAGGAGGTTACGCTGCTCGGTCAGAACGTAAACTCTTACCGCTTCGAGAGCGGAGAGGAGACCATCACCTTCCCCCGCCTGCTGGCCATCGTGGCTGAACATGCGCCGGGCGTGAGAATCCGCTTCACTACCTCGCATCCAAAGGATATGAGCGACGAGACTCTCGAGGTCATTGCCCGCTA
>CAZKNB010000158.1:0-3833 GCA_964554075.1 uncultured Bacteroides sp. | reverse complement strand
TCTCTTCGCTGCCACGAAGGAGGTTACGTCGTTCGTGAGGACTTTTTGCTCCATCTCGGGGAGGAGGGTGGAGACGGCGGGGTTGTTGTAGAAGCTGTCACGGAGGCGGTCGTTGATAGACTCGTACATCCAGTAGCGGCTTTGCTCATTGCGACGGAGGTCGAAGTAGCCGTTGTCCTTTACGAAGTTGATGTAGCGCTCTACCATGTCCCATATCTGCTTTACACCGAGGTTGTAGAAGCCGGAGTAGGTGAGGACCTCGGGGGTCCACCCGGACTCGGGGGCGGGGAAGAGATGGAGGGCGTTGCGGAACTGGGTGGCGGCTAGATGGGCTTTGTCGACGTTGGCACCGTCGGCTTTGTTGATGATGATGCCGTCTGCCATCTCCATGATGCCGCGCTTGATGCCCTGGAGCTCATCGCCGGTGCCTGCCAGCTGGATGAGGAGGAAGAAGTCGACCATGGAGTGGACGGCTGTCTCGCTCTGGCCGACGCCGACTGTCTCGACGAAGATCTTGTCGAATCCTGCTGCCTCGCAGAGGATGATGGTCTCGCGTGTCTTACGCGCTACGCCGCCTAGGGAGCCTGCTGAGGGGCTGGGGCGGATGAAGGAGTCGGGATGGACGGAGAGCTTCTCCATGCGGGTCTTGTCGCCCAGGATGCTGCCCTTGCTGCGCTCACTCGAGGGGTCGATGGCGAGCACGGCGAGTTTGCCTCCCCAACGCTGGAGGACGTGGAGGCCGAAGACGTCTATAGAGGTGCTCTTGCCGGCTCCGGGGACGCCGCTGATGCCGATGCGCACGGAATGGCCGGAATGGGGCAGACAGCGCTCTATGACCTCCTGAGCCGTGGCCTGATGGTCGGGCAGGACGCTCTCTACCAGGGTCACCGCCTGACTGAGCACGGTGATGTCGCCCTTCAGTATTCCTTCTACATAGTCTGAGACGCTTAGCTGGCGTCGGCGCGCCTTACGCTTGAAATAGGGGTTTACCTGGTCGGGCTGTTCGATGCCCGCATTGACGGTGAGGCCGCGGTATTCGGCGTTGTTCTCGGGATGTTCCATACGTATTTTTCTCCTATATTATTTTTACTGGTTCTGAGTTTTGACGTTGATGACTACCTTGGGTCGTGCGGGATCGTTGGTTATCATCAGGATGCGCATGTCCTGCGGACGCTTGGCGGCACTGCTGCGATGCACGGTGACATGGAGCTTGGTGGCCTCGCCGGGCGCCAGGGTGGCTGACTTGAGACTGACTCCTATGGCGGAGTTGAAGACCTGAAGCTTGCGGATCACGAGGGGACTGCGGCCGTTGTTGCCGATGTAGATGTCGTGGGTGGCGCGCTTCTTCGATGTGGCCGGAAGGAGGATCTCCTCTTCGGAGAGGCTTACGGCGGGTGCGTTCTGGCGGTCCGACTCGCTGAAGTCGGGGAGGAGGACTGCCGAGAGGGTGAGCTCGTTGTCGTCGCCTACCTTATCGCCTACGAAGCGGGCTAGATAGACGGAGGACTGGGTGAGCCCGAGGTCGGGCAGCAGGCGGCTGTCGAGGGTGAGGGTGACGGTGCCCTTCTCGCCCTTCTGAAGTACCGTGGGGCGCTTCTCCATGGAGAGGTAGCGCGGGAGGTGCATCAGCACGGGCTCATAGGGACGGTCGGAGAGATTGACGATGCCGAAGGTGAGCTGTGAGGTCTCGCCGCGGTTGACATCGGGAAAGTCGAAGACGTTGCGGTCCAGACGAAGGGAGCCGATGGTGTAGGGGTGGGTCTGGCTGTAGTCCTTGAGCTCGCTGACTACCTCGCCGTCGAAGCTGAGGTAGACGAGATGGGGCTCGGCATTGCTGTAGACTCCTACGAATTTCTCAAAGTGGCCGAGGGTCTTGGCGTCGAAGGTGACGCGGATGGTGCCCTTGCCGCCGGGGGCTATCTGCTGAAGGGGCCACTCGACATCGGTGCAGGCGCACGAGGCGGTGACGTTGCTCAGAAGGAGGGGACGGTCGCCGGTGTTGGTGAGGCCGTACTCCACGGTGACGCCCTTCTTCCACTCTATCTGTCCGAAGCTGTGGGAGCTCTTGTTGAACGACAGACGGGGCTGGGCAAAGGCGCTGGCGCCCGATAGCAGGGCGATATATATCAGTGTTGAAATCTTTCTCATCGGTTATGCTTTTATTCTTATGAGTTACAAAGATAGGGTTTATTGGCATTCGGGTGGAGAGAAAGATGAATTATTTTGTCTATCTTTGTCGGCATAAACTAAAAAAAAGGATTAATAGAACCGAACAACGATATGCAGGATTCTTTCATTTATCTGGACTATCTGCTGGAGGCGGCCATCAAGGAGAAGACGGTGTCGTCGTGCCGCAACCGTAAGTATGCCATCGTCTGTCTGCAACAGTTCTTGCAGAGCGACCGCCTGGCCGTGGAGGGACTGACGAAGGAGATGGCGGACGGCTACGTGACGTGGCTGGTGAACGCGGGAAAGGCGAACTCTACGGTGGAGCTGTATCGCAAGGTGCTCCGTAAGGCTATCGTGGAGGCTTATCCACAGCTGGAGGAGAGGGTGGCGGAGGCTTTCGACCGCCCGACGGCGAAGTGGAACCAGCGTAAGGATGGTATGAGCGTGGATATGATGCGTAAGCTGGCGCGACTGGAGCTGGACGAGAGTCCGGAGCTGCGACTGGTGCGCGACATCTTCCTCTTCGGCTTCTACTGCGGCGGACTGGACTTCAAGGGGGTCAAGATGCTGACGAAGGCGAGCACGGAGAGCGGGACGCATATCGTCCTGGAGGATGGAAGGAGGATCCGACTGAATGCGAACATCGAGGCTATCGTGGCGCTCTACAATGAGGAGGGCCAGGAGGCGCTGTTCCCGGAGATCCGCACGATGAAGGAGGGTGACTATCAGAACTGGCTGAGGAAGCTGGGGACGAGTCGTCGCTGGCCGATGCTGAAGGAGAGGGATGCGGCGCTGAGGTCGTGGATTACGGTGGCGTATGAGCTGGGCGTGGAGCCGAAGGTGATGCTGGGTTGTACGGGTAGGCGCTCGGGTGTGCTGAGCAACTTCCACGATGAGCCGTGCAGGGATCAGGCGACGCTGGACCGTGCGATTAACCGCGTGAGTATCGCGGTGGCGGATAGTAGCATGCACTGGTATGCGATGAGGTTCCGTGACCGCAGGACGATGCCGGAGGATATCTACAAGGTGATTCAGGAGAATGACAGGTTCCCGTATCTGAGGGACTTGACGACTTATTATCCGTGTGAGGAGATTGTGCGACGGGTGGGGGACAGGCGTATCGTTGGTGCGAAGGCGTATATCAATGGTGTGATGTTTTTCCGCACGAAGCCGCAGTATGTGAAGCCGCTGTTCTCGCTGGTGAGTGACCTGGCGTGGATTTATAGTTATCCGACGAGTGACGGTAAGGCGGTGTATGCGATGATTTCGCAGCGTGAGATGGAGAATTTCCAGAGTGCGGTGTCGAAGTTTACGCCGGATGTGGCGTGTCAGATTGTGTCGAATGATGAGATGGTGGCTGGGCGTCGTGTCCGGGTGCTGTCGGGGCAGTTCGCGGGGACTGAGGGTGTCATTGAGGATGATGCGTCGGCCAAAGGGCCTATGAGGCGGTTTGCAGTTAGGTTTACGAGTGCAAATTCATTGGTGTTTAAATTGAATTTGCTGGAATGCGACTTGGAACTGCTGGAGAAATAAACGCTCTGTAAGTATAAAAATGGTTAATAATCAGCGAAAAAAGTCGCAAATTAGTACCACCATTCAATAATACCCGTATATTTGCACTGTGTTTTTCATGGTATTAGATTTAAGGTTAATAGAGATTGGGT